>NZ_DASRXP010000264.1:0-33755 GCF_035687465.1 Kribbella sp. | reverse complement strand
CAACGTGATACCCCTGCGGCGATTCAGCCACAGGTTGAAGACGCATGCCGGGTGGCGGGTCCGGCGTACCAGCGACGGCGCGCTGCTTTGGACCAGCCCTCACGGATTCGAGTTCCGCGTCGACCACCGCGGAACCCACCGAATCGAGGACGACTGATGTCAGCGAAGAGCCTCACCTAAGGCAGAGACCTCCGCGCCGGCGATCCTCGAAGTATCTCGACAGCAAGTGTTCAAGAAGTTGTGGACATCCTGGGTGGGGTGCTGGGTTTAGACAGGGATGGGGCAAACTCGGGCGCATGTCGCGTTTGTCTCGTCGTCGTAGCCGGGTGGTCGAGGGTCGGCGGGAGGGGGTGGTGGCGCCGGATCCGCATCCGTCGGGGGCCCGGCCGCCGGCGATCCCGGCGGAGTTGGTTCCGCGGCACGTGGCGATCGTGATGGACGGGAACGGGCGGTGGGCCAAGGCGCGGGGGCTGCCCCGGACCGAGGGGCACAAGGCGGGGGAGGCGTCCTTGCTGGACGTGATCAAGGGTGGCATTGACATCGGCGTGAAGTACATCTCGGCGTACGCGTTCTCCACCGAGAACTGGGCCCGCTCGCCGGAGGAGGTCCGCTTCCTGATGGGGTTCAACCGGGAGGTGATCCACCGGCGCCGCGACGAACTCGACGCGATGGGGGTGCGGGTGGTGTGGTCGGGACGCCGGCCGCGGTTGTGGAAAAGCGTGATCTCCGAACTGGAGTCCGCGCAGGAGCAGACCAAGGACAACGACACCATCACCCTGCAGTTCTGCGTGAACTACGGCGGGCGGGCCGAGATCGCCGACGCGGTGAAGTCGATCGCGGCGGAAGTTGCCGCAGGCAAGCTCAGCCCGGACCGGATCACCGAGAAGACGATCGCGCGGCATCTCTACCGGCCCGACATCCCCGAGGTCGACCTGTACATCCGGCCCTCCGGTGAGCAGCGCACGTCCAACTTCCTGGTCTGGCAGCTCGCCTACGCGGAGATGGTCTTCCTCGATACGCTCTGGCCCGACTTCGACCGCCGCGACCTGTGGCGCGCGATCGAGCTCTACGCCCAGCGCGACCGCCGCTACGGCGGCGCCATCCCCAACCCCGTCGAGACGACCGACTGACCTGTACTCCGGCCGCTGTGGCTGGCGCTGGCGACAGCCCTGACCTCACCTTCCCGACCACGAGGTCCCACGAAACTGTCGGTCCCCGCTTCTAGCATCGAACGATGCCGAACCAACTGAAACTAGGGCTGACATTTCCTCCGGCGCTGGTTCCGGAAGCGTTCAGATCCTTCGTGACGTCGGTGGAGTCCAGCGGGCTGGACGATCTGTGGGTCTCGGAGGACTGCTTCAAGGAAGCTGCCATCGCCAGCGTCGTGACGGCGCTGGCCGGCACCGAACGCATCCGGGTCGGCGCCTCGATCCTGCCGGTTCCGCTCCGCAACGTCGTCCAGGCGGCGATGGAGATCGCCACGATCGACCGTCTGTACCCGAACAGATTCGTGGCGGGCATCGGTCACGGGGTCCAGTTCTGGATGGAGCAGGCCGGTGTCCGGGTAGACGCGCCGCTTACGCTCCTCCGCGAGTACGCGACTGTCTTGCGCCAACTGCTGGACGGCGAACGGGTCAGCACGACAGGTCGCTACGTCCACCTGGACGACGTCGCGCTGGAGCACCCACCCCACCAATCCCCGGCCCTGCTGATCGGCGCGGCCGGCCCGAAGTCTCTCGCGGCAGCGGGTGAACTCGGCACGGGGACGTTGCTCTCACTCGGTCTGGATCTGGACGCGATCAAGCAGTCGTGCCAGACCACGCTCAAAACAGCGGGACCGGACCACGAGGTGATCGCGAGCATCCCCGTGGCGACGGGGCCGGATGCACGTAGCCGAGTGGACGCCGAGCTCGCGGAGTACGGAATGAAAGGCACACCCGAGATCGGTGCTGTCGGCGGTGCTGAGGAGATCGCCGATCGGCTGCTGCAGCTCGCCGCGGCCGGCGTGACGACGATCGCCGTCCAGCCCTGCCGGGACGAGCCGGACCACGACGCATTCGCCCACTTCCTCGGCCAGCAGGTGCAACCACTCCTGACCTGAACGGGCACTAATCTTCGCTGACCAGCAGCGAAGAGTTGAGCAGCAGCGAAGAGGAGTGCCCGACCATGCCGGATGACCCCGCGGACCAGCCCGTGAACGAGCACCCGGCAGCGGAGGCGCCCGTCCCACAGACGCCGGAGGAGGCCTTGGCAGACGCGCGGGCCGGGTTCGACGAGATCAGCTCGATCCTCGAGCAGGCTCTGGCCGACGACGATCTGGCGGCGGAGGCCGCGGAGACCGCCCGTCGGCGGGCCGACGAACGATGAGCACCGAGAGCGAGCAGTCGGCCCAGCTCGCCGACGAGGCGGCCACCGCGATCTATGCCGCCCGCCGCGCGCTCGGCAACGCGTCGTCCCTCGCTACTGAAGCCGGCGAGATGCTGGGCCGAGCTCGGTCCGGAGCCACCGAGTTGAGGGCGACGGCGGAACAGGTGCGCACCGCCGAGCAGCCCCGGCGCTATGTTCTGGATGCTCAGGACTCGGCCGGGTTCGTCCATCAGAAGGCCAAGGTCGGTGAAGAGATCCTCGCCGAGGTGCGCGGCCAGCTCGAGATCGCGCGCGACCAGCTGCGGACCGGCCGGCGAGCCCTCGACGCGTTGTCGCGGATTCCCGGTCCGGAAACCGACCAGGCGGATGACCTGCGCGGACGGGTGGACAAGCTGGAGGATGCCGTCCACTTCACCGGTCAACGGGTGACCGAGGTCGCCGGGAAGCTGGCCACCGCGCGCGGCAACGTGGAGCCGATGGTCATCCAGGCCAAAGATCTGGACGATCTCGAGGTGTCGTCGTCCACCGTCAGCAGCACCGGGACGACCGCGGACCGGAACCTGACGGCGGCCCGGGAAGGGATGGCCGACCTGCAGCGGGAGTTCGCCCGGACGAACCCGGTGGCGAGCGACGCGGAGCGGGACACCATCGAGCTCGCGAACACGATGCGCGCGGCCCTGAATCCGACGCCGAATCCGACGCCGAATCCAACGCCGAATCCGCCGCAGAACCCAACTCACCAGCCCGCCGATCCCGAGCAGGCCGCCTTCCGCCCTCGCCCCGGCACTTCCCGCCGGCCGACGAACGAGCGCTGAACGCTACCGCCTGGGCGAAGGCAGCAGGCCTCGTTCGATGGCGACGGTGACGGCGTGGGTCCGGTCGTCGACGTCGAGCTTGGTGAAGAGGCGTTGGAGGTGGGTCTTCACAGTGGCCTCGCCGATGAACAGTTGGCGGCCGATCTCCGCGTTGCTCAGGCCGCGGGAAACCGCCGCGAGGACCTCCAGCTCGCGAGGCGACGGCTGGGCCGCGGCGGGCGCGACCGGAGTACGGAGGCGGGACATCAAGCGGGCAGCGACGGGTGGGGCGAGGACTGTCTCGCCACGAGAGGCGGCGCGGATTCCGTCGAGCAGTTCGGCGTGCGGGGTGTCCTTCAGCAGGTAGCCCGCCGCGCCGGCTTCGACCGCGTGCAGGATGTCCGTGTCCGTGTCGTACGTCGTCAGCACCAGCACCTTGGTCGCCGGATACCCCGACACGATCGCCTCGGTGGCCGACACCCCGTCCCGCCGCGGCATCCGCAGATCCATCAGTACGACGTCCGGCCGCGTCGACTCCACCAGCGTCAGCGCCTCCTCGCCGTCACCCGCTTCGCCGACCACCTCGATGTCGTCGGTCACCGCGAGCATGCCGATCAACCCCGAGCGAACCACCGGGTGGTCGTCCACCACCAGCACCCGCACGACGTCGGTCACGAATCCTCCTGAGCTGTTGCTGGAATGAGTACCTGGACCCGCGTACCACGCCCCGGCGCGCTGTCGACCTGCACAGTGCCGCCGGACTCCTCGACCCGTCCACGCATCGCCGCGAGCCCGAACCCCCGAGCCGGCGACTGCGGCTCGAACCCGGTCCCGTCATCACGGATCTCGATGCACACGCCTTCCGGCGACAAACCGAGCGAAATCAGTACCGACGTAGCACCCGCGTGCTTCCGGACGTTCGCCAACGACTCCTGCGCAGCCCGCAACAACACCACCTGCTGCCCCTGCGGCAACCCGGCGACCTCGTCGTCAGGCATATCAAGAGACACCTGTACGTCGACTCCCGTCTCCGCCGCGAACCGCTCGGCCTGCCGGCGGAGTACCTCCGTCAGGGTCGCTCCGGACAACGCCACCGGCGTGAAGGCGGCCACCAGCGCACGAGCCTCGGCAAGGTTCTCCCGAGCGGTGTCCTCGATCGCCGCCAACCGCGCGCCGACCGGATCGACAGCACCGCGGGACAACTCCACGGCAGCGGTCTGCGAAAGCATCACGATGCTGGTCATCCCCTGCGCCAGCGTGTCGTGGATCTCGCGGGCCATCCGCTCGCGCTCGGCCATCACCCCGGCCGAGTGATGCGCTTCGGCCAGTTCGTCGCGGGCTGCCTCGAGTTCCTCGATCAGGTCGGCGCGCTGCTGGCTCTGGCTGATCACCTTGTCGATCCAGATGCCGAGCAGGATGCTCACCACCAGGCTGATGACCATCCACGGCAAGATGTCCCAGAACGCGCTGACGGACCAGCCGGCCGCCCACAGCTGAGCCGCTCCGACCGCGGTGATCAGCAGGAGGCTGAGCGGCACGGCATCGTGGGCCCGGTCGCTCAACAGCCAGATCTGCGGTGACACGATGAAGAGGATGAAGACGGACTGCGGGAAGATCGCGACCGCGCCGGCCACACAGGCGATCATGAGCAACCGATACACATTGGCCGGCAGCCGACGCCTGGAGATCATCGCGGGTTTGGCGATGAACTCGTACGCGAGCCCCAGCACCACCAGCAGGCCCAGGAAGACGATCCGCCGCCGGCCGCTCAGGTCGGCGGTCAGCGAAGCGGCCGCGGTGACTCCGAGCAGCGCGTAGAACACGACATGCCAGCCGATCAGCGTGCGCACCCAGACCGGCTGCTCGACCCTAGTGGTGGGGAATTCCATAGGAGCCATCTTCCTCCAGAGCCGTCTGCGGTTGCTCGTAGCACCGAGAACGGCCAGGGAGGAAGGTGTGCCGAACATCAGCCCGCGTCCCGCCTGGTCCAGCGGAACACCCGCTGGGCGACGACGAGGCCGACCACCAGCCAGAGGCTGAGCACGATCGCGCCGGTGCCCAGCTGCCACGAACCGCCTGGCTCGTCCTGCTCGGAGATGCCCGGCAGGAAGACCGACCGCATGCCCTGGGCAAGCCACTTCAGCGGGAAGATCTCGGCGACGGTCCGCATCCAGGCGGGCAGGCTGCTGTAGACGAAGTACACACCGGACATGAACTGCAGCAGCAGGACCACCGGGGTGACGACGGCGGAGGCCGCCTTGCCTGACTTCGGGATGACGGAGAACGCGATCCCGAGTACCGACCCCGACGCGGTGCCGAGCACGAAGATCCACACGAAGTTCAGCCACTTGCCCGCATCCGTCGGGATGTCCACCCCGAGCAGCAGTCCCGCGATCGCGAGCAGCAGGCCGAACTGCAGGATCGAGGTGACCAGGACCAGCCCGATCTTGCCGATGAAGTAGGACTGTGGCGACATCGGCGTACCGCGCAGCCGCTTCAGCAGGTCCTCGTCGCGTTCCAGCGCGATCGTGATCGCGAGCGACTGGAAGCTGGTCAGGAAGATGCCGGAGGCGATCATCCCCGGGGTGAAGTAGGTCGCCGCGTTCACCCCGTTGCCGAAGTCGGTGTCGCCGAAGACGGCCGAGAAGATGGCCAGGAAGATGATCGGGAAGAAGAAGGTGAAGATCAGCTGCTCCCGCTCCCGGAAGAACTGCTTCACCTCCAGCCCGGTCCGCGAGAGGCCGACCTTGAGCGGTGACGGCAGCGGCTTGGCAGCGACGGTGGTGCTCATCGAACGGCTCCTTCGAGAGTCGGCTTCGCGCCGACCGAGGCAATCAGGTCCAGGTAGATGTCTTCAAGGCTCGGCCGCCGCACTTGCAGCTCCGGCACCTCGCCGCCGAACCGCGCCATCAGCGCGGCGACCTCGGCGGTCGGCTCATCGGTCCGTACTTCGTGCGGCCCGTCGGCGTCCAGCCAGGACACCCGCGCGGTCCGCGCGCCGCGCCCCCCGAGCGTTTCCGGGGTGGCGACCTCGAGCATCCGGCCGTCGGCGATCACGCCGACCCGGTCGGCCAGGTGCTCGGCCTCGTCCAGGTAGTGGGTGGTCAGCAGGATGGTGGTGCCCTCGGTGCGCAGGTTCTCGATCAGGGTCCAGAACTGCCGCCGCGCCTCGGGGTCGAAACCGGTGGTCGGCTCGTCCAGGAACAGCAGTTCCGGGCTGCCGATCACGCCGAGCGCGACGTCGAGCCGGCGGCGCTGGCCGCCGGACAGCTTCCGGGTCCGGGTCTTGCGCTTCTCCTCCAGCCCGACCGAGGCGATCACCTCGTCCGGATCGCGGGGGCTCGGGTAGTACCCGGCGTAGTGGTTGACCAGCTCCGCGACGGACAGTTCGGACTCGTCCCGGGACGTCTGCGCGACGATCCCGAGCCGGGCCCGCCAGTGCCGGTCGCCGTGGCGCGGGTCCACACCGAGCACGCTGATCTCACCCTCGTCGGCCCGGCGGTACCCCTCCAGCACCTCCACGGCCGTGGTCTTGCCGGCTCCGTTCGGCCCGAGCAGGGCGAACACCTCGCCACGGAAGATGTCCAGATCGACGCCGGCGACGGCGACCTTGTCCGGATAGCGCTTGACGAGTCCGCGGACCCGTACGGCGATGTCGTTGTCGGTCATGGCTCAAGCCTCGCTGGGCGGAGGGTCTCCCCGGGAGCGTCATCCGGCGGACCGGCTGTCCCCCAACCGGTGGACACCCAGGATGCGAGAGGGGGGCCCGGGCGGTTAGCGTCGGGGGCATGAGTCAGACGGTGCGTGGAGTGGTCGCCCTCAGCAAGGGCGCCGAGGTGTCGATCGAGCAGATCATCATTCCCGACCCCGGCCCTGGTGAGGCCGTGGTCAAGGTGCAGGCGTGCGGCGTCTGCCATACCGACCTGCATTACCGCGAAGGTGGCATCAACGACGACTTCCCCTTCCTGCTCGGCCACGAGGCGGCCGGGATCGTCGAGTCGATCGGCGAGGGCGTTACCGATCTCGAGCCCGGCGACTTCGTCGTCCTGAACTGGCGAGCTGTCTGCGGGAACTGCCGGGCCTGCCTGCGCGGCCGCCCGTGGTACTGCTTCAACACGCACAACGCCCAGCAGAAGATGACCCTTGCCGACGGCACCGAGTTGTCGCCGGCGCTCGGCATCGGCGCGTTCGCCGAGAAGACCCTGGTCGCCGCCGGCCAGTGCACGAAGGTCGACCCGGCCGTCAAGCCCGAGGTGGCCGGCCTGCTCGGCTGCGGTGTGATGGCCGGCCTCGGCGCGGCCGTGAACACCGGCAACGTCGGCCGCGGCGACTCCGTGGCCGTGATCGGCTGCGGGGGAGTCGGTACTGCGGCCGTCGTCGGCGCGCGGCTCGCCGGCGCCGCCCGGGTGATCGCGATCGACCTGGACGAGCGGAAGCTCGACGTCGCGAAGGAGCTCGGCGCGACCCACACGATCCACTCGAAGGGCCTGGATCACGACGGCGTGGTCGAGGCGGTCCAGGAGTTGACCGGCGGGAACGGTGCGGACGTGGTGATCGACGCGGTCGGCCGCCCCGAGACCTGGAAGCAGGCGTTCTACGCCCGTGACCTGGCCGGGACCGTCGTCCTGGTCGGCGTCCCGACGCCGGAGATGACACTGGAGATGCCGTTGCTCGACTTCTTCGGCCGCGGTGGTTCGCTCAAGTCCAGCTGGTACGGCGACTGCCTGCCGTCCCGGGATTTCCCGCTGCTGATCGATCTCCACCTGCAGGGCCGGCTGCCGCTGGACCGGTTCGTGTCGGAGACGATCGCGCTGGACGAGGTGGAGGCCGCGTTCGACAAGATGCACCGCGGCGACGTACTCCGCTCGGTGGTGCTGTTCTGATGGCGGCACGGATCGAGCGGGTGGTCACGTCGGGCACGTTCAGCCTCGACGGTGGCACCTGGGACGTCGACAACAACGTCTGGCTGGTCGGCGACGACGATGAGGTCCTGGTGATCGACGCCGCCCACGACCCGGAACGGATCATCGAGGCGGTCGGCGAGCGCCGGGTGACGGCGCTGGTCTGCACCCACGGCCACAACGACCACATCAACGCGGTCGGCGGCATCCGCGACGTCCTGAAGTGCCCGGTCTGGCTCAGCTCGGCGGATCACATGCTCTGGCGCGCGATGTACGACGGCAACCCCGACCACGACCTCACCGACGGCACCACCTTCGAGGTCGCCGGCACCACCCTCCGCGCGCTCCACACACCGGGCCACAGCCCCGGCAGCACCAGCCTGTACGCCGAGGACCTGGCTGCCGTCTTCACCGGAGACACCCTCTTCCAAGGTGGTCCGGGCGCCACCGGTCGCTCCTACAGCGACAAACCCACAATCCTGGAGTCGATCCGCACCCGCCTACTCACCCTGCCAGGCAGCACGGTCGTCCACACCGGCCACGGCGACACCACCACCATCGCCGCCGAAACCCCCGTCGAGTAGGACGCAATCAGGAGGCTCAGCCCAGGGCGGCGCTTTGGCCGGCTACCCAGTTCATGTCGGGGTAACGAGTGCCGGCCGGGGTGAGCTTGGAGAGGGACTCCAGGTCGGCGGGGGACAGGACCAGGTCGAGGGCGCCGTGGTTCTCCTCGAGGTACTTGCGGCGCTTGGTGCCCGGGATCGGCGTCACGTCATTGCCCTGGGCAAGGAGCCATGCGAGCGCGACCTGGCCCGCCGTCGCCTCGTAGCGGTTGGCGACCGCGCGGATCTCCTCCACCAGCGCGAGGTTCGCGTCCAGGTTCTCCGCGTCGAACCGAGGCAGCGTACGCCGGAAGTCGTCGGCGGCAAGGTCTTCCGTCCGGGGCCCCGCGCCGGTGAGCATGCCACGGCCGAGTGGGGAGTACGGCACGATCCCGATGCCGAGTTCACGGCAGACGGGCAGGACCTCGTTCTCGATGTCGCGACTGAACAGCGACCACTCGCTCTGCACGACCGCGATCGGGTGCACCGCCTGCGCCCGGCGAATCGAGTCCGCCGACGCTTCCGACAGGCCGAGATGCTTCACCGTGCCTGCCTCGACCAGCTCCGCCATCGCCCCGACGGTCTCCTCGATGGGTACTGCCGGGTCGACCCGGTGCTGGTAGTACAGATCGAGGTGGTCCACCCCGAGCCGGGTCAGCGAGGCGTCGATCGCCGACCGTACATAGGAAGGCGAGCTGTTGACCCCGGCCGGCCGATGCGTGACCGGATCAGCCAGGATGCCGAACTTGCTGGCCAGGACCACCTCGTCTCGGCGTCCGGCGATCGCCTTGCCAACGAGCCTCTCGTTGGCGCCGCCGCCGTACAGGTCTGCGGTGTCGAGGAAGGTGATGCCGAGGTCGAGCGCCCGGTTCAGCGTGGCGACGGCCTCGGCCTGGTCAGCCACGCCGTACGCGTAGCTCATCCCCATGCAGCCGAGCCCGAGCCGGCCGATGTCAGGTCCGTCGGTACCGAGAATCATCAGATCTCCTAAGAAGTTGGCATGGCTCCGCCCACCGGCGAACAGCGGAGGCTCGCCGGCGAGAGGAAAGAAAGGGAGTTACGGAGTGGCGTGTCCGCCGTACGTGGTGATCTTGTAGTCCGTGACCGCGAGAGCAGCCTGCAGTTCGCGGAGTCGCCGCTGGATGGTGGCGCGGTGAGCCTGCATCAGTTCGAGCCGCGCCGGGGCGGTCTGGTCGCCTTGGTTCACCAGTTCCAGGTAGTGGCTGATCGTGCTGATCGGCATGTCCGACAGGCGCAACCTGGTGATGAACACGATCCGGGCCAGCGCCGACCGGTCGTAGCACCGGTGCCCGGCGTCGTCCCTTCCGACAGTGACCAGCCCGATCCGCTCGTAGTACCGGAGTGTGTGCGGAGTGAGCCCGGTGGCGGCAGCGACCTCGGCAATGGTCAGCTCGTCCGGCAACCCGTCCGGCAGGTCGAGCAACTCCAGCAGTTCAGGAGCCACCGGGGACAGCTGCGGCGTTTCGTAGCTGTCGGCGAAGGCCTGGCGTCGCGCGGGGGAGCTGAGCACACCGGTCGTGGTCATGCTTCAAACGTACGGCTTAGAGCGCGCTCCAACGCAAATGTGACCCCGGCCACAACGCTCAGGTCAGGCGGGGCGGCAGTCCTGGCAGGTGCCGAAGATTTCCAGGGTGTGGCTGACATCCGCGTAGCCGTGCTCGGCGGCGACCTTGTCGGCCCAGCGCTCGACGGCGGGACCTTCCACCTCGACCGTGCGGCCGCAGTTGCGGCAGACCAGGTGGTGGTGATGACCCTTCGAGCAGCGCCGGTACGCCGTTTCACCGTCGGCTGTCCGGAGTACGTCGACCTCGCGGGAGTCGGCCAGTGCCTGCAGGGTCCGGTAGACCGTGGTCAGGCCGACGGCCTCACCGGAGGACCGGAGCTGCTGGTGGATCTCCTGAGCCGTTCGGAAGTCGTCGAGGTTGTCCAGCACGGACGCGACTGCCGCGCGCTGACGGGTCGAGCGTGTTCCGATGGCCACCGTTCCTCCTGTCATCCGGTCACCCGGAATTCCGCGGCGACGCCCACAATTCTCGCAGAAGTCGTCACTTTAGTGTTCATCCCAGTGATCGCCGTGGGCGGCGTGCAGGTGACCGTCGTGAACGTAGTCGACGTGGTCGCCGTGCTCAACCTTGGCGTGCCCGCAGGCGGGGTCGTGGGCGTGTGGGTGGCCGGGGCTGACCACATGGGGTTCCGGCCCGGGGAGGCCGATCTCCGGCTCCTCGTCGGCCAGCGGCGCGAGGACGCCACGGCGTCGCCGTACCAGGGTGCCTGCGACGGCCGTGACCACGAAGCCGGCCAGGGCCAGGACGACGATGGTGGCTCCTGGTGCGACATCCGCGTTGTACGACGTGATGATGCCCGCCAGACAGGCTGTGACCCCGATGGCACAGGCAGTCGCGAACGTACTGCGGAACGACCGCGTCACCTGTTGCGCGGTCGCCACCGGGACAACCATCAGCGCGCTGACCAGGAGCAACCCCACGGTCCGCATCGCCACCGTCACCGTCACCGCGGCCATCACGGCGATCACCAGGTTCAGCACCTGGACCCGCAACCCCGTGACCCGCGCGAACTCCTCGTCCTGACAGACCGCGAACAGCTGGGGACCGAGGCCGATCGCCACGACCAGTACGGCTACGGCCAGCCCGACCACGACGTACAGATCGGTCGGCGACACCGTGGTGAGGGAGCCGAAGAGATAGGTGTTCAGCGTGGCTGCGCCCTGACCGGCTAGTCCGATCAGCAACACGCCACCGGCGATGCCGCCATAGAAGAGCAGTGCGAGCGCGACATCACCACTCGCCTTGCCGCGTGCCCGGACCAGTTCGATCGCGGACGCGCCGACGATGGCGACCAGTACTGCGGTCAGCACCGGCGCGGTCCCGGTCAGCAGCCCCAGCGCGACCCCGGTGATCGCGACATGGCCGATCCCGTCGCCCATCAGCGACAGCCGGCGCTGCACCAGGTACGTGCCGATCGCCGGCGCGGACAGCCCTGTGAGCAGCCCGGCGATCAACGCCCGCTGCATGAACTCAAGCTCGAACATCGTCACGACAGCCACCCCGACTCGTCCTCGGCGACGTGCGGATGCACATGGGCATGGGTCTGCGAGGCGTGCGGCGGTCCGTCGTACACGATCCGGCCGCGGCGCAATACCACCGCGCGGTCGATCAGCGCGTCCATCGGACCGAGGTCGTGGCTGACCATCACCACGGTGGTGCCGCGAGCGACCCGTTGGCGGATCGCTTCGGTGAAGATGCCTTGGCTGTGAAGGTCGACTCCGGCGGTCGGTTCGTCCAGGACAAGGAGGTCCGGGTCCGAAACCAGTGCCCGGGCGATCAGCACCCGCTGCTGCTGGCCGCCGGACAGCTCGGCCACCGCCTCCTTGCGCAGATCCATCATGTCCACGACCTCCAGCGCCCGCGCGATCGCCTCCCGTCCGGCCGGCCGGAGCGGGCGGAACAACCGCCGCTTGGACAGCAGCCCGGACGACACCACCTCCTGCACGGTCGCCGGTACTCCGCCTGCCGCGGTGAGCCGCTGCGGTACGTAGCCGACACGTCGCCACTGGCGGAACCGCGGCACCGGAGTACCGAAGAGCTTGACCTCGCCTCGGGCCGCCGGCAGCAGGCCGACCATCGTCCGGATCAGGGTGGACTTGCCGGAGCCATTGGTGCCCAGCACGGCCAGCACCTCGCCCTGGCGGATCTGCAGGTCGACGCCGCGCAGGACGGGTCGACCGCCCAGGTCGACCGAGAGATCGGTGACCTGGACGGCTTTGGTGGCGGACGTATGGTCGGTGGGTGTCACGCGCAGCTGTTCGCCTTCCGGAGTTCCTGCAGGTTCTCGCGCATCAGCGTGAGCCAGGTCTCCTGGGAGTTGGCCTCGGAGAGACCCTCGATCGGGCTCAGGACCGCGGTCTTGACGTTGACATCGCGGGCGATCGACTCGGCCACCTTGGGGCTGACCAGCTCCTCGTAGAAGATCGTGGTCACCTTCTGCTGCCGCACGATGTCCTGGACCTCCTTGATCCGCGCCGGGGTCGGCTCGGCGTCCGGGGTGAAACCGGCGATACCGACCATCGTCAGACCGTACCGCTTCGCGAGGTACGCGAAGGCCTCATGACTCGTCACGAACGTCTTCAGTTCGCAGTTCTGCAGACCGGCCTTGAACTCGTTGTCCAGCTTGGTCAGGTCGGCCAGCAGGGCGGTCGCGCGCTGCTGGTAGCCGTCGGCGTTCGCGCTGTCGGTCTGGACCAGCTTGTCGGTGACGGCGTTGACGACGTCGGCGTACCGGACCGGGTCGAGCCAGAAGTGCGGGTCGACCTCGTCCGCGGTGAAGCCGGCCGGCGTGACCGAGTTCGCCGGCGCGCCGGCGCCCTCCTCGTGCTCCTCGAAGTCGGCGCCGGTGGCCTCCAGTTTGGCGGCCGGAGCGACGTCGAAACCGGTCTCCTTCGCGTTCTGCGCGACAGCCTCGTCGACGGCGGGCTGCAGGCTCTTCTCGTAGACGACCAGCTTCGCCCCGGCGATCTCACCGACCTGCTTGGGGGTGAGTTCCAGATCGTGCGGCTCGACGCCGGGGGCGGTCAGAGTGGTGACGTTGACGGCGTCGCCACCCACCGTCCTGGCAATGAACTCGAGCGGGTAGAACGAAGTGACCACGTTGAGCTTCTCACCACTGCCGGCGGAGTCGCTGGCATCGTTACCGCCGCAACCTGTCAGAGTGACGGCGGCAAGGGCGGCGAAGCCGGCGACGACAGTACGAGTACTAGATCTCATGACAATCATTTTCATTTAAAAGCTACATGGTTGTCAAAACAGGGAGTTGGCGGATGGCGAGGCGGAACGTAGGGCGCAGGCGGGCCGGCAAGGGGTCGGGCCGCAGGGGCCGGATCGAAATTCCGCCGGGTCACGGACATGGACATGGGCACGGGGCCGGTGACCATGTGGTCGATACCTCGGTGGTGAACAACGACGCGGTCGTCGCCCGGCGCGTCCGGATCGTGGTCGCCGCGGTGCTGACTCCGCTGATCGCGGCCGCGATCGTCGCCATGGTGATCCTCTGGCCGGGCGGCGACCTGAACGTGCCGGCGGCCCAGGCCACCCAGTCCGTCGGCGCCAGCGGCGAGGTGATCGCCCTCAAGCCCTGCGCGGACTCGCCGGCGGACTGCGACGAGGCGACGGTCAAGCTGACTGACGCGCCCGGTGCCGACAAGGGCCTCGAGGTACCGGTCCAGGTGCCCAAGGGCAAGCAGACGACGATCCCGGTCAAGATCGGCGACCCGATCATGCTCGGCGTCATGCAGGGCGCGCCGCTGGCCGAGCGGTACCAGTACGTCGACCACGACAGGTCGTTCCCCTTGCTCGTGCTGGCCGGGATCTTCGCCGTCGCCGTGATCCTGCTGTCCCGGTGGCGAGGATTTGCCGCCCTGGTCGCGCTCGGTGTCACCGCGCTCATGCTGACCCAGTTCATCCTGCCCGCGATTCTCAAGGGATCGAACCCGTTGCTGGTGTCCGTGGTCGGCGGCTCGCTGATCATGGTGATAGCGCTCTATCTGACCCACGGCATCAATGCCGAGTCGTCAGTAGCCCTGGCCGGGACAATCGCCGCCCTCGGCCTGACCGCCTTCCTCGGCTGGGCCTTCGTCAAGTTCGCCGACCTCTCGGGGCTGGCGCCGGAGGGCGCCTCGCAGGTGAAGGCGTACGTCCCCGATCTGGATCTGGCGGGCCTGCTCGTGGCCGGCATCGTGATCGGTGCACTCGGCGTGCTGGACGACGTCACGGTCACTCAGGCGACAGCGGTCTGGGAATTGTCAGCGGCCAACCCGGCCGCGAACCGCCGGGAACTGTTCGGTGCCGGCTTGCGGATCGGCCGGGCGCATGTGGCCTCGGTGGTGAACACGCTGGTCCTGGCCTACGCCGGCGCGGCACTGCCGATCCTGATGATCTTCGCGATCAGTGGTGTGCAGACCGGCTACGTCCTGTCCACCGAGCAGGTGGCGATCGAAGTCGTCCGAGGTCTGGTCGGCAGCCTCGGCATCATCATGGCCGTCCCGTTGACCACTGCGCTGGCCGCAATGGCTGTCGCCGACCGATCCCGGGACCTGGTCTCACAGCCGGAAAGCAGTACCGGCGCAAGAGAATCATCGGTCGCCGGGGAGCCTGTCCAGTAGTCGGGAAGTTGCCGTCATCGCACGGGAAAATTCCGCGTTTCTGACTGGCAGGTGCTTCCCAGACGAGGCCGGTCGATCTAGAGTTCCGATCTGTCACGGGTCGTCCGCCCAAGATTACTTTCCGTGGCGTTGACGTGAGGAGCTGTGGATGCGGCGTCGGGTCGGTGTCTGGCTGTTCGGAGCGAGGGGATCGGTCGCGACCACGACCATTGCCGGAGCCGCCGCGCTGGCTCATGGAGCCCCACCCGCCGGGGTGGTGACGGAGCTCCCCGACTTCGCCGGGGCGGGCTTGGTCCCGCTGGATCACCTGGTCTTCGGTGGTCATGACGTCATCGAGACCCCGCTCGCCAAACAGGTCGAACGCCTCGCCGCGGGTGGCGTGCTCCCGGTCGGCCTGGATGCGCTGATCGGTGCCGAACTCGCCGAGGCCGAGAGGAACCTGGTGGTTCTCCCGGCCGCGGACACGCAGTACGAGCTGGTACGGCGGATCGCGGAGGACCTCAAGGCGTTCCGGCTGCGGAACGACCTCGATCAGGTGGTGGCGATCAACGTTGCCTCGACGGAGGCGCCGTACGGGGATCATCCCGCGCATGCCGAGGTCGGGCTGTTGCGGACGGCGCTGGCGGGGGAGGACGTGCTGCCGCCGAGTTCGCTGAACGCGCTCGCGGCCTTCGAGGCGGGCGCGGCTTATGTCGACTTCACGCCATCGACCTCGATCCGGCCGGCCGCGGTCCGGCAGTGGGCGGTCGAGAAGGGACTCCCGTACGGCGGTCAGGACGCGAAGACCGGGGAGACGTTGGTGAAGAGCGTGCTGGCTCCGATGTTCACCGCCCGGGCTCTCTCCGTGCAGGCGTGGTCCGGGACCAACCTTCTCGGCGGTGGAGACGGCGCGACCCTCGCCGATCCACAGGCGGCCGAGTCGAAGAGCATCTCCAAGGAGCGTGGCCTGGCCGAGCAACTCGGGGACGTCGCCGGTCAGGTGCACATCGACTACGTGGAGCCGATGGGCGACTGGAAGACCGCTTGGGATCACGTGATGTTCTCCGGATTCCTCGGGGTCCGGATGACGCTGCAGTTCACCTGGCAGGGTTGCGACTCCGCTCTCGCGGCACCCCTTGTACTCGATCTGGCGCGGCTGTCGGCGCTCGCGCTGGAGCGTGAGCACGTCGGCTCGATGCCGTTCCTCGGGTTCTACTTCAAGGACCCGGTCGACTGCACAGAACACTCGCTGACCAGGCAGTACGACGAACTCGTCCGCTGGGTGCGGGCATGCTGAAGGACCTGGCCGAACTGGTTCGGGCGCCCGCCGCGTTGACGGTGCCCGGGGATGTCCTGGCGGGTGCGGTTGCCGCGGGCAATGGTCGCCCGAAGCAACTGATCGGGCTGGCGGCGTCGTCGGTCTGTATCTACTGGGCCGGCATGGCACTGAACGACTGGGCCGATCGGGCGGTCGACGCTGTCGAGCGGCCTGAGCGACCGATTCCATCCGGCCGGGTGTCGCCGCGCTTGGCGCTCGGGCTCGCCTCTGGGTTGACCGTTGTTGGCCTCGGTTTGGCCGCGGTTGCGGGAGGACGAGCCGCCTTGCGGACGACCTCGTTGCTGGCAGCAACCGCTTGGACCTACGACCTGGGTGCGAAGAACACGCCGGCCGGCCCGGTGTTCATGGCCGCCGCGCGGTCGCTCGACGTACTGGTCGGGGCGGGGGACAGGCGACGGAAAGCCTGGGCACCTGCGCTCGCGGTCGGGGCGCACATCCTCGGAGTGACGGCGATGTCGCGCGGAGAAGTCCACGGCAGTACGCCGCTGCCGGCGCGTGGTGCTCTCGCCGCCACCTCGGCCATCACGGCTGGAACCGTCGCTGGATCCGGTGTCGCGACGGCGGCGCTGACCGGGTTGTTCGTCCAGGCGGTCGGTCCGGCTCAACTGTCGGCCGCGCAAGATCCGAGCGGGCCGCGGTTGCGCCAAGCCGTCGGCGCGGGGATCCACGGCCTGGTCCCGCTGCAGGCCGCCTGGTGCGCCCGCGGCGGAGCACCAAAACTAGGCGCCGCCCTGGTCGCCGCTCTACCGCTGGCCCGAGCCCTCGCCCGAAAGATCTCACCGACATGAGAGCCCTGCTGCTTGCGCGGTACCCCGGTGCTCTGCCCTTCGCCTGGAAGGCGTTGCCGAGATGAGACTTGGCTACGGGACTAACGGGTTTACCAACCATCGGTTGGCTGATGCGCTGGCGGTGCTTGCCGATCTTGGGTACGACGGGGTCGCGCTGACACTGGATCATCATCATCTGGATCCGTTCGGCCCAGATCTCCGGCAGCGGACGGCCGAGGTCGGACGACTGCTCGCGCAGCACAACCTGGCCGTGGTGATCGAGACCGGCGGACGGTATGTGCTGGATCCCTTCCGCAAGCACGAGCCGACGTTGCTGCATACGCAGGGCGCCGAGTGGCGGATGTCCTTGCTGGAAAGGGCGATCGAGGTCGCCGCTGATCTCGGGGCGGAGGCGGTGTCGTTCTGGTCGGGGACGCTGCCTGCTGATGTTCCGGCAGAATTCGGCTGGCAGCGGTTGACGGCGAGCTGTCATCAGTTGGTCGGCTACGCGGCCGATCGCGGAGTACGCCTCGGTGTCGAACCAGAGCCGGGCATGCTGCTCGACGATCTCGCCGGCTACCTGAAGCTTCAGGCGGAGGTCGGAAGCGAGACGCTCGGCCTGACGCTCGACATCGGTCACCTGGTCTGCAACGAATCCGCATCACCGGCCGACTGCATCAGAGCGGGCGCGCCGTACCTGGTGAACGTCCAGATCGACGACATGCGCCGAGGCGTCCACGAACATCTGGAGTTCGGCACCGGCGAGGTCGACTTTCCCTCAGTCTTCCAAGCCCTCCAAGAGATCCAGTACGCCGGCCTGGTAGCAGTCGAACTCCCCAGACACTCCCACGCCGCCCCAACCATCGCCCGCCACTCGATCGACTTCCTCCGCCACGCTTCCGAGGTCCCGCAATGACAACAGCCGCCGACCTGGAGCAACTGCTCCCACCGGAAGCGCGCACGTGGTTGACGCAGGCACGCCAGCAACCGCTGGCAGAGGTATTCCCAGCCGCTGCCCGCTCAGTAGGCCGTACTGAACTGAGTGCAGGTTGGACGGTTGATTTGGTGGTGCGGGTGCTGTTGTTGGTGGAGGTGCCGGCCGAGGACGTGCTGGAGGTATATCGGTTTGGGGATGCGGCGGAGAAGCACGCGGTGTTGTGGGGGTTGGGGGTTGGCGAGGTGGAAGAGCAGGTTGGTGAGGAGGGCTTGGTGATTGTTGCGGATGCTGTTCGGACTAATGATCAGCGTCTGCTCGCCGCCGCTTTGGGGCCCTATGCAACGAAGTGGTTGCCGCAGGCAGAGTTTCGGCAGGCTGTGCTCAAATGTGTTTTCGCCGGCGTCCCGCTAGAAGTGGTCGACGGGTTGCCAGCGCGTGCCGACGCAGAACTGACCCGGATGATGAAGGACTTCGCCGCCGAGCGAACCGCCGCCGGCCGGGAGGTTCCGGCCGACCTTCAGCCATATCTCACCGCCCTGAGAGGTGCCTGACCCATGCGCATCTTCGATCCACACATCCACATGACATCCCGCACCACCGACGACTACGCCGCGATGGCAGCCCATGGCGTCCAGGCCCTGGTGGAGCCCGCCTTCTGGCTCGGCCAGCCGAGAACCAGTGTCGGCTCCTTCGTGGACTACTTCGACGCCCTGATCGGATGGGAGCCGTTCCGCGCCTCGCAGTACGGGATCAAGCACCACTGCACGATCGCCCTGAACCCGAAGGAAGCGAACGACCCCCGCTGCCGCGAAGTACTCGAAGTACTGCCGCGCTACCTCGCGAAGGACGGCGTGGTCGCGGTCGGCGAGGTCGGCTACGACTCGATGACGCCCGAAGAGGACGAGGTGTTCGCGGCGCAGTTGGAGCTCGCCAAACGCTTCGAGCTGCCGGTCCTGGTCCACACCCCGCATCGCGACAAGGCCGCCGGCACCACCCGCACCCTCGCCGTGGTGAAGGAGTCCGGCCTGCCCGCCAACAGGGTCGTCGTGGATCACCTGAACGAGGTGACGGTGAAGGAGGTCGCGGATTCCGGGTGCTGGATGGGCTTCTCGATCTACCCCGACACCAAGATGGACCCGGACCGGATGGTCGTGATCCTGCAGCAGTTCGGCACCGAGCGGATCCTGGTGAACTCCGCCGCCGACTGGGGCAAGTCCGACCCGCTGCGGACCTACGCGACCGGTCAGGCGATGCTCGCGGCCGGGTTCAGCGAGGACGACGTCGACCAGGTGTTGTGGCGCAACCCGGTCGCGTTCTACGGTCAGTCGGGCCGGCTCGACCTGTCGACGGCGGACGCACCGGAGACCTTCGAGGGCAACTCCATCCAGCGTGGTGCCCGCGCATGAGGTTCCGCCACCCCGACGGCTCGGTCGTCCATCTCGCCTACTGCACGAACGTCCACCCGGCCGAGGATCTGGACGGCGTGATCGCCCAGCTCGACGGCTGCTCGTCGCTCGTCCGCAAGGAGCTCGACGTGCCCGTACTGGGCGTCGGCCTCTGGCTCGCGCACACGCTGGCCGAACAACTCGCCAACTCGCCCAAGGCCGTCGATCGCCTGGCCCGCGCCCTCCGGAAGAACGACCTGGAAGTCGTGACCCTGAACGGATTCCCGTACGCCGGATTCCACGACAAGGTCGTCGGCAAGAAGGTGTACTTGCCCGACTGGACCAACCCGGAGCGGCTCGAGTACACCCTGGATCTCGTCACCGTTCTCGCGGAACTCCTGCCCGCCGACGCGTCGTACGGGTCGATCTCGACGCTGCCGCTGGCCTGGCGGAGTCCGTGGTCGCGCGCGCAGGACGCCCAGGCGCGGCAGTCGTTCGCCATCCTGGAGAACCGCCTCGCCCGGGTGCAGGAACGGACCGGCCGCCGGATCCGGGTCGCGATCGAGCCCGAGCCCGGCTGCGTCCTCGAGATGGTCGGCCAGGCCTCCCATTGGCTCAGCCGGTACGCCGATCAGTCGCGGCTCGGGTTGTGCCTCGACACCTGTCATCTCGCCGTCCAGTTCGAGCGACCCGACGAGGCATTCAAGGTGTTGTCCAAAGCAGGAGTGGACATCGTGAAGAGCCAGGTGTCGGCCGCCCTGCAAGTGCTGAATCCGTCGGACCCGGAGGCGCGGGAACGGCTGAAGGAGTTCGCCGAGCCGAAGTTCCTGCACCAGACCCGGGAGTGGGGCGGCCCGGGCATCGATGATCTGGATCTGATGGACCAACTGTCCGGCCATGCTCCCTGGCGGGTCCACTTCCACGTGCCGGTCCACGAGGCGCCGCAACCGCCGCTCTCCAGCACCACGGAGGTCCTCGAGGACTGCCTGAAGCAGTTGATCGGCGGCCCGCACCCACTGACGCACCACCTGGAGTCGGAGACCTACACCTGGTCCGTGCTGCCGTCCGGACCGAAGAACCAGCAGGAGCTCGCCGTGGGCATCGCCGGCGAGCTGAACTGGCTCCGCGACCGGATCACAGCGCTGGGACTCGAGGAGATCAAATGACCAAGCAGGTTGTCGTCATCGATGTGGTCGGGCTGACCCCGCGGCTGCTGCGGAAGATGCCGCGGCTCCGGCAGTTGCCGTTGTCAACGACCTTGGGGACGGTCCTGCCCGCGGTGACCTGTTCCGCGCAGGCGACGTTCCTGACCGGGGAGATGCCGTCGGAGCACGGCATCGTGGGCAACGGCTGGTACTTCCGCGATCTCGGCGAGGTCTTCCTCTGGCGGCAGCACAACAAGCTGGTCCAGGGCGAGAAGGTGTGGGACCTCGCTCGCCGCAAGGACCCGTCGTACAAGGTCGCCAATGTCTGCTGGTGGTATGCGATGGGTGCCGACACGGATCTACTCGTCACGCCCCGCCCGATCTACTACGCCGACGGGAAGAAGGCGCCCGACTGCTACACCCGCCCGGTCGCGCTGCATGACCGGCTGACCGCGAAGCTCGGGGACTTCCCGTTGTTCCACTACTGGGGTCCCACGGCCGGCATCAAGTCGAGCAAGTGGATCGTTGCCGCGTCGCGCCAGATCCTTGCCGAGGACAACCCGAACCTGCTGCTGACGTACATCCCGCACCTGGACTACGACCTGCAGCGGTACGGCCCGTCGTCCGTCGAAGCCACCCGGGCCGCCATCGAGCTGGACGCAGTACTGGCTCCGCTTCTCGACGACGCGGAGGCGGCCGGGGCGACGGTGATCGTGCTGTCGGAGTACGGCATCACCGATGTGTCGCGCCCGGTCGACATCAATCGCGTACTGCGCAGCGAGGGGCTGCTGGAGGTCCACACGCAGGACGGAATGGAGTACCTCGACCCTTGGACGTCGAGGGCCTTCGCGGTGGCGGATCACCAGATAGCCCACGTCTACGTGAAGGATCCGGCCGATGTCGATGCCGTGAGCAAACTTCTCGCCTCCGTCGAAGGCGTCGCCCAGATACTGGATGCCGACGGCAAACGTGAGCACGGTCTGGACCACGAGCGAGCCGGTGACCTCGTCGCGGTCGCGAACGCCGATTCGTGGTTCACCTATTACTACTGGCTCGACGACGCGCGGGCGCCGGACTTCGCTCGCGGAGTGGAGATCCATCGCAAGCCTGGCTACGACCCGGCGGAATTGTTCTTCGATCCCGCCGACCGCTGGGTCAAGCCACGAGCAGCGTCGTATCTGCTGCGTAAGAAGGTCGGCCTGCGCTACGCGATGCGGGTTGTCCCGCTCGACCCGTCGATCGTCCGCGGCTCCCACGGCCGGCTCCCGGATTCCCCCGAGGACGGCCCGGTCTTCCTCAGCACAGACGCGTCTCTGGCGGAGGGTCCGGTCGCACCGACCGACGTACGGGACCTACTACTGAAGGCCGCCGACCTAGGCTGATTCGCGGACGACGATCTCGGTCGGGAGGATGACGGATTCGGCGCTGCCGTTGGCGAGCAGATCCAGGAGGAGTTGCGTGGTTCGCGCGGCCTGGTCGCCCATCGGGCTGCGGACCGTGGTCAGCGGGGGAGCGGTGTAGAGCGCTGCCTCGATGTCATCGAACCCGACGACCGCGACGTCCTCCGGCACCCGGCGACCCGCCTCCCGCAGGGTCCGTAGCGCGCCGATCGCCATCAGGTCGTTGGCCGCGAACACCGCGTCGAGCTGCGGATCGTCGTCCAGCAGTTGCCGCATCGCCTCGGCGCCGGAGATCCGGGTGAAGTCGCCGAGGGCAACGATCGACCGACGGCCGGTGCCTTTCAACGTCTCCCGGTAAGCCGTCAGCCGGTCCTGTGCGGCCGTCATGTCGAGGGGCCCGGAGATGGTGGCGATCCGCTGGCGGCCCTGGTCGAGCAGGTGCTGCACGGCCTTGGTCGCACCGCCGAGGTTGTCGTTGTCGACGTACGGCATCAGGCCCGGCGCCGACAGCCGCCCGTGCGACACCACCGGCAGACCGGTCCGCGCCAGTACTGCGGGCAAGGGGTCCGAGCCGTCCATCGAGACGAGCATGGCGCCATCGACATGACCGGCGGCCAGGTACTGCTCGACCCGGGCACGGCTCTCCTCGGAGCCGGCCAGTACCAGCGACACCTGTTTGCCGGCCGCCTCGAGTTGCCGGCTCGCGGCGCGGACGACCATCGCGAACATCGGGTCATCGGAGACCAGGCCGGCCGGGGGATCGGAGACGATGATCGCGATCGTGTTCGTCCGCTGGGTGACCAGGTTCCGCGCGGCGCCGTTCGGCACGTAGCCGAGCTCGGTCACCGCGGCCATCACGATCTGCCGGATCTCCGGCGCGACGGTCGGCTCGCCGTTGATCACCCGGGACACGCTCGACTTGGAGACCCCGGCCCGGGCCGCGACCGCGTGCAGCGTAGGTCGTCTCACGCGCACCCCCTCGGCCGAGATCCAGGGGAGCGTTCCCCTGATCGAGGATCAGGTCCCCCGGCGAGGTTGTCAACCATCCGGGCCTGGAGTTGCCCGGAGTTGCGCACTGAGAGAGCACTCTGACTGATCTACGCAGTGTTACGTGCAGGTTGCCGTCCGATGTCCTGTGAACTCTTGACACCGCTCCCCGGTAGCAGCACTCTCAGGCCTAGGGAACGTTCCCCCGCTTCTTCCTAGCCGCCCCAGGAGAGCCCTATGTCCCCCCTGCTCCCACCGCGCGACTCCCGCAAGGGGTCCACCCCGCCCCCCGCTCCCAGCCAGACGCCGACCGCCCCGCGGCGCCGGGTCAGGGGAGCGCGGCTGAAGGCCGCGACCATCCTCGCCGTCGCGGCGAGCTTCGTGCTCGCGCTGCTGGTCAGCCAGCCCGCCGACGCCGCCGACCCACTGCTGTCCCAGGGCAAGACCGCGACCGCCTCCTCCGCCGAGAACGTCGCCTTCCCCGCCTCCGCCGCGGTCGACGGCGATCCCGGCACTCGCTGGTCGAGCACCTTCGGCGATCCGCAGTGGATCCAGGTCGACCTCGGTCAGACCGCCACCATCAGTCAGGTCGCGCTCAGCTGGGAGGCGGCGTACGCGACTGCCTTCCAGATCCAGGTGTCCGCGAACGGCACCACCTGGAGCACGATCTACAGCACCACGACCGGTACCGGCGGCACCCAGACGCTGACGGTCTCCGGCTCGGGCCGGTACGTGCGGATGAACGGCACCCAGCGGGCCACCCAGTGGGGCTACTCGCTGTGGGAGTTCAAGGTCTTCGGAACCACCGGCGGTACTGGTCCTGGCCCGGGCAGCAAACTGCTCTCGTACAACAAGCCCGGCTTCTCCTCGACGCAGCAGCACGACGCCAACTGCTGGGAGTGCACGCCGGCCAGGGCTTTCGACCTCGACCCGGCCAGCCGCTGGGCCACCGCGACCGACTCCGGCTGGGTCGACCCGGGCTGGATCTATGTCGACCTCGGTGCGACCGCGCAGATCGACAAGGTCGTGCTGCAGTGGGATCCCGCTTCGGCGAAGTCGTACCAGGTGCAGGTCTCGAACGACGCCGCGAACTGGACCTCGATCTACTCGACGACGACCGGTCCGGGCTTCAAGGAGACGCTGAACATCACCGGCACCGGCCGCTACGTCCGGATGTACGGGACCGCGCGGAACACGCCGTACGGGTACTCGCTGTGGGAGTTCCAGGTCTACGGCACCGGTGGCGCCCCGAACACCCCGCCGACCCCGCCGGCCAACCCGGCGAACCCGCCGCAGCTGATCTGGTCCGACGAGTTCAACGGAACGGCCGGTACCAAGCCGGATGCCGCGAAGTGGACCGCCGACCCGGGCACCGGCCAGAACAACGAGTTGCAGGTGTACACGAACAACAACAACACCCAGATGGACGGTGCCGGGCATCTGGTCCTGGAGGCACGGCGTGAAGTCACTCCCGGCTCCGCCTGCCCGATCGACCCCGTGACCGGTAGTGGCACCTGCCAGTACACCTCGGCCCGGATGAACACCGGCACGAAGTTCACCACGACGTACGGCAAGATCGAGGCGCGGATCAAGGTCCCGAAGGGCAACGGACTGTGGCCCGCCTTCTGGATGATGGGTGCCGACTTCCTGACCGGCCGCCCCTGGCCGTACAACGGCGAGATCGACATCGTGGAGATCCTCGGCCGCGAGACCACCAAGGGCTACTCGACGCTGCACGCCCCGGCGTACAACGGGGCCGGCGGCTACGGCGGCACCTACGGCCTGCCGGGTGGAGCGGACTTCGCGAACGACTACCACACCTGGACGATGCTCTGGAACAGCACGAGCATCACCTACCAGGTCGACGGCGCCACCGTCTTCGTGGTGGACAAGGTGCAACTCGAGGCCACCCGCGGACCATGGATCTTCGACCACCCGTTCTACCTGATCCTCAACCTGGCTGTCGGCGGTGACTTCCCCGGCCCGCCGGATGCTGGTACGCCGTTCCCGGCCCGGATGCTCGTCGACTACGTGAGGGTCTACCACTGAGCACCCCCGGGTCCTGGCCTCTGCCCGTGCCAGGACCCGGGTCCGTCCCGCCCCGTTAGGAGACCCGATGAAAGGCTCCAGTCCACCCCAACACCTCGTCAGGCGGGGCACGGTTCTCGTCGCCCTGCTCGCACTGCTCGGCGCCTACCTGGTGAGTACCAGCCGGCCCGCGCAGGCAGCCGAAACCCTGCTGTCACAAGGCCGTCCGGCCCTCGCCTCGTCGGTGGAGAGCGCCTCGTTCCCCGCGGCCGCCGCCGTCGACGGCAACAACGGCAGCCGCTGGGCCAGCTCCTTCGCCGACAACCAGTGGCTCCAGGTCGACCTCGGTTCCGCCCAGGCGGTCAACCGGGTGCTGCTGCGCTGGGAGGCGGCGTACGCGCGCGGCTTCCAGATCCAGACCTCCACCAACGCGACCAGCTGGACCACGATCCAGACCACCACCAACGGCACCGGCGGCGAGCAGAGTCTCGTTGTCAACGGCAACGGCCGGTACGTGCGGATCCTGATCACCCAGCGCGCCACCCAGTGGGGTGCCTCGCTGTTCGAGTTCCAGGTGTACGGCGGGACCGCGAGCGGGCCGATCGTCCGGGTGGCGGAGTTCCTCGCCGAGTGCCCGTACACCCACCGGCTGCCGGACGACCCGATCGTCTTCCCGAACATGCCCGGCGCCTCGCACATGCACAGCTTCTTCGGTGCCAGCGTGACGAACGCGCACACCACCGTGGAGGACCTGGCGACGTCGCCGACGTCGTGCAACCCGAGCGTGGACGTCTCGTCGTACTGGGTGCCGACGTTCTACAACAACAACGTGCCGGTCGAGCCGACCGGGACCACGTTCTACTACCTGGGTGAAGGCGTCCGCGACGACGTGATCGCCCGGATCCAGCCGCTGCCGTACGGGTTGCGGATCGTGGCCGGCAACGCGAAGGCGACCGGGCCGAACGACAACACCATCTCCCGCTGGTCCTGCCTGCATGCCGGTGACGCCGGTTCGGGGCACGACTTCATCACCTGTCCGGCCGGCACCATGCTGGAGTCCTACCTGGACTTCCCGCAGTGCTGGAACGGCCGGGACCTGGACTCGGCGGATCACAAGAGCCACATGGCGTACCCGGTCAACGGTGACTGCCCGGCCACCCACCCGGTGCCGGTGCCGAAGCTGCGGCAGGTACTGCGCTATCCGGTGAACGGCTCGACGGCCGGGTTCCGGCTCGCATCCGGTGGTGGGTTCACCATGCACGGCGACTTCTTCAACGCCTGGCCGGTCGCCGAGATGGCGCGCCGCGTCAACGACTGCATCCGCCCGATCATCAAGTGCGGAGCCGACGGTCAGCCCTAGCCCTCCTATCGCCGGGCGGGTCCCCGTCCCAGGACCCGCCCGGCTGCAGTTCGTCTGAAGGAGTTCAGCCCATGCAGCGTCCCTCGCGGTCCGCCCTGCAAGCGCTCGGCGGCGCAGTACTGGTCGCCGGGCTTGTCGCTGGTTGCGGTGCGTCCGCCGCTTCCTCAGGGCCGCCTGTGTCAGCCGGTACTCCGGTGCCGTCGGTGCAGCAGGCGTTCAACCCCACCGACCTCGCGTGGATCCAGCTGATGGTCCCGATGGACGAACAACTCCTGCGGGTGCTCGACATGGCGAACCGGCAGTCGGCCGATCCCGCAGTACGGAGGCTGGCCCAGCAGGTGACCGCGACCCATCGCGCCGAACTCGCCCAATTGGTTGCCCTGCGCACCAGATCCGGAGCGCCGACCACCAACGTGCACGAGGGCCACGACATGCCAGGCATGATGACCGAGCCGGAGATCGTCGCCATGGGCAAGGCTCAGGGCGCCGTCTTCGACCAGCTCTTCCGGAAGAATCTGAAGGAGCACCTCGACCAGTCGATCATCGTCGCCCGCAGCATCAAGACAGCCGGCCACGAACCGTCCGTGAAGAAGCTGGCCGCCTCCATCGAAACCGGCCGCGCCGCCCAACTCAAACTCCTCGCGGCGCTGTAGTCGGTCAGCGCCAGACGACGGCCAGACGACGGCCAGACGACGGCCAGGCTGGTCACACCGCCGACGGCCGGGGCAGAACCCTGCGGCATCGACCAGATCGATCCGCCCACGGTGGATAGGCGCCGTCGGCACTTTTGCGGTGGAGTTAATGTGCGGGGGTGAGTTTCCGGCTGGCGGCCTATGCCGTGTGCGTCGAGGGTGGGAAGGTGCTGCTCGCCCGACACGCACCACCGAAGGGCGAGAGTGTCTGGACTCTTCCAGGCGGAAGGGTCGAACACGCGGAGGATCCGTTCGACGCGGTGATCCGCGAGGTTGCCGAGGAGACCGGGTGCGACGCAGTGGTCGAAAGCCTCCTGGGCGTTGACTCGAGGGTGATTCCCGCGGCCGAGGCGCGCAGGCGGACCGAGCACCAGAATGTCGGCATCTTCTATCGGGTCCGTATCACTGGCGGCCAACTCCGGCCGGAGCCGAATGGCGAAATCGCCGAATCGGCCTGGACTCCGATCCCCGACGTCGCTCACCTGCGCAGGTCGTCGCTGGTCGACATCGGCCTCGCCCTGGCACAGACGGTTCCGGCCACCGGCCACGTCGCTACCGTCCCGGTCGGCGGCATGATCCAGCACTGAAGCTTTCCTGCCTGTGGAAAAGTTGGCCTGATGCGGCCATCTTGATTCATCGGTGTGTGCACAGCTGTGGATGAATTGACTACTTCCTGCCAATCCTTGGATCCCTTATAGATAAGGGGATCTGGGCACGGAAACTGTCGGAAGGCGTGGCTAGGGTTCTGGGTATGGAACTCGTGGAGGCGCGACCGGTGTGGTCGATGGATGGCAGCGAACTGCTGACCACCCTCGACCAGTTGCACGCCGAGGACGCGGCCCGCGCAACCTACCGCCTGCAGATCATGGATCGCCTCGACGAGATCGGCCATGCCAAGGAACTCGGTGCCCGCGACGTGGTCGAGTTGCTGGCGATGCGGCACCGCCTCGACCCTGCCGCGGTCCGCAGCGACCTGAAACTGGCCAAGACCCTGTCGAAGTACCCAGCTGTCTCAGCGGCCCTGCCGGATCCGTTCGCTGCCGACGAGTGCGAGGAATCTGGTGGATCTGGTGAGGAGGGGGCTGGGGAGCGGTTGCCGGTGCTTTTGCATGTCGGCCAGGCCAGGGCGATCGTGACCGCGCTGGATCAGATCCCGGCCGCGGCGATGGTGCCGGTGGAGGATCTCCGGGTCGCTGAGGAGCAGATGGTGGAAGCCGCTCGTTTCCTCGCTCCGGGCGACCTGCGCAAGCTCGGTAAGAAGGTCCGAGACACCCTGGACAGTGATGGGCCGGAGCCGGCCGAGGACAAGGCGTCGCGCAAGGAGGCGTTCTGGTTGAAGAACGCCGACCGCGGCATCACTTTCGGCGGTTTCGTGGCCAACGAGAACGCCGAACTGGTCAGAACCGGTATCCACGCACTCTCAAAGCCCCACAAAGCCGTGGACGGCACCCCGGACCCGAGATCCCGCGAGAAGCGCCAGGCCGACGCTCTGGTCACGGTCTTCACTACCGCCGCCGACGGCCGAAGCGGCTGGACCGCGCCCGCTCCGACGAGCGCGTCCGGGGCGCCTGACGGGTCCGGTGCCGCGAGCGCGGCTGATACCGAGGGCAGGGTCGACGCCGCGGGCACGGCTGAGGCCGGGAGCCCGGGCGGTGGTGGGAGCGCAGGCGGTGGTGGGAGTGCGGGCGGTGCGCCTGGTGCGTCTGGGGGTGGCGGGTTCAAGGTGCTGGTCACGATCGACTTCAACGATCTCAAGACCGCCGGCAAGAACGCCACCGGCGACCTCACCTTCGGTGACAACCTGTCCGCGGCGGCCGTGCGCCGGCTGGCGTGCGATGCCGAGATCCTCCCCATCGTGCTCGGTTCCAACTCCCAGCCCCTGGACGTCGGCACCTCCAAACGCTTCGTCACCAACCCGATCCGAGACGCCCTGATCGAACGCGACCGCGGCTGCGTGATCTGCAAGGCTCCACCCAGCCACTGCCACGCCCACCACATCGTCCACTGGGCCGACGGCGGCAAGACCGACGTCGACAACCTCGCCCTGTTCTGCGGCTCCCACCACACCGCCGTCCACCACGGCCACTGGACCGTCACCATCCTCGACGGCGTCGTCCACCTCTCCTACCCAGACTGGGCCGAACCAGACCCCACCACCCGCCAACACCGCCCCCCGCCCAACCGATCACCCCAACCATCACCCCCTACAACAGGCGACATCCCATGGATCACCAAGGAGGATGCCGCACGCCTGGACCCATGGGGCGACGAAGGGACACCTGCCGACCTGGCAGACACTGGCTAGACGCCCGCCACTTCGGAGTGGTTGGGGAGCGTCCTCCGCGCCATCCACCAACAGGTCGCCCTTGGCGGCCTCTCCGACTGCGCCATGATGTTCGACCAAGTCCCCCGTCGAAGCCTTCCTCCGGCCCGTCCGCGCCTCGGCCGATGATCGCGTCGTCTGTGGGGCGAAGCGACCGTCGCCGCGGCCTACGACGCGCTGGGGCCTTGACTTGGCCGTAGCCTCCAGCGCCCGGACTGCGGCATGTCCGGTTATCGCTTTGCTGACCGCCAGACGGCACGTGGTCTAGGGTGCTGATGAGTTGCGTCCTCGCCGAGGAGGTGCGGTATGAACCTGCAGGACAGCCGGGTCGCTGAATTTCATCGCTTGCACTCCTCTGGCACGTTCGTGATGCCCAACCCCTGGGACGCGGGAAGCGCGCGGGCTTTGGAGCAACTGGGCTTTGAAGCGCTCGCGACCACGAGCGCCGGCTTTGCCTGGACGCTCGGTCGTGCGGACAACCAGGTCATGCTCGATGAGACGCTCGAGCACCTGAAAATCGTCGTCGATGCGGTAGAGCTGCCGGTGAACGCGGATTTCGAAGATGGTTACGCGGCCGATCCGCAGCAGGTCTACGAGAACATGAAGCTGGCCGTTGCGACGGGCATCGCAGGGCTTTCGATAGAGGACTCCACGCGCGACGCTGCAGAACCCCTCCATGACTTCGAGCTTGCCGTGGAGCGTATCCGGGCCGCGCGGCGAGCGATCGACGAAAGCGGAATGGGCATCGTTCTGACCGCTCGATCCGAGGGCTTCGTCGTCGGGCGCCCGGACATCGACGAGACGATCCGGCGGCTTCGTGCCTACGCGGAGGCTGGTGCCGACTGTCTCTACGCTCCCCGGATCGGAACCGTCGAACAGGTGAGGGCGGTGGTGGCCGCGGTGTCACCGAAACCGGTGAACCTGCTGATCAACGCTCCCTTCATCACCGTCGCAGAAGCCGCGGCACTCGGTGTGCGGCGAATCAGCGTGGGCGGGACGCTTGCGCGCGCAGCATGGGGCGGCCTCCTCGAGGCAGCCCGAGAGATCGCGGACGCGGGCACGTTCACCAGGTTCGCGCAGCTCCCCAACGTGGACGCTTTGTTCCGACATCCGTGACTCGCCAGGCAGGTCGGAGCGACCGCCGTCGATGGCACTGAAGCGACAGTTGCGTATTGCCGCGTAACGTCTTCACGCTGTTCGCGGCATGTCCGGACGCCGCCTGCGCTCGCCCGGCTCGCTTAGGAGCGGTACTTCTTGACCCGCTTCTGCCATTCACGGATTCGCTGGACTTCGGCCTTCATCTCGTCCGGCTCCGGGGGCACGTAGTTGGTCTCCTGCGCTTCTAGCGACTTGTGCAAGGGCCTCCCTGGCGTTGCTTGCTCGCCAGCGACGGTCATCATCCGGGCCTGCCGTACCTCTGACGAAGCCCCTTGCCTGGCGACGGATCCACATACATGCCGCGCATGACCGCTCTCCTTGCCAGGCGTGGTGGCGGAGTACTCCCTACACGCCTCCGAATGGCCCGCTCCCTGAGCGTCGATTGAACACGCGCACATCGGCATGAGCGCGCATCGCGGTGTGAGTGGATGTGTCTGGGACGGACGCGGGCGACCTGATCGTTCATCGGTAGGGTTGTGGGCATGTGTGCTGGTGCGTCTGTGACTCGTCCCTGCCGGTCTTTCGCTGACGGCGCTGGGACAGTCTGTAGGTAAATTCCTCGGTTCCGCGCCGCCGGCTTTCTGCCAGGCGGCTGTTTCGCGTTGCCTGGCCCCTGCTATCCCTCAGGAGCCGCCACATGTACACACACAAGCACCCCGAGCCGACCGATCCGCGCGTCGGACCTGCAGTCGTCTACCTGATCGTTGGCCTTCCCGGCGCAGGGAAAACAACTCACGCGAAGGAACTGGAGATCAGCGCGTCGGCCCTACGGCTAACGCCAGACGAGTGGCAGATCGAGCTGTTCGGCGATCAAAACCCACCAGACAAGCGTGACCTCGTTGAAGGCATGTTGATTCAGCTCGGCATGCGCGCCGCGGCGCTGGGCACCAATGTCGTCTTCGACTTCGGGTTCTGGGGAAAGGACGAACGATCAGCGCTGCGGTGGATCGCCGCCGCTGTCGGTGCGCGTAGCCAAGTCGTCTACCTGCCGATTGACCACGAGGAGCAACGCAGGCGTGTCACCAATCGGTTCGCGACTACGCCCGATCGTACGTTCCACATGAGCGACGTTGAGCTTGAGCAGTGGCGGGTTCAGTTTCAAGCGCCGGACGACGAAGAACTGCGGGGTTCTCAGCTTCCACTCGTCCCACCGGCGCACGCGACCTGGTCGGAGTGGGCCTCGCAGCGCTGGCCATCCTTGCCTGATCAGTACGCAACGACCGCCGCCAATTCCCGCCACCCACACGAACCGTGACCCCCCAGACGAGCGGTCAGTTCACGCAGAACTCGTTGCCGTACGGGTCTCGCATGACGGTCCAGGACTCGCCTGACTCGTCGTGGTGAGCGACGACGGTCGCGCCCAAACCCATGAGGCGCTTCACCTCCGTGGTGCGGTCGTCCGCCAGCAGATCGAGGTGAGCACGGTTCTTTCCGTGCTTCGGTTCGGGGACTTGCATGAACAGCAGACGTGGTGCTCCGTCGGCGTGCAGGTTCACCCGCGCCGCAGTGCCCCAGTCGCCGTCGAGTTTCGCAGCGAGCGCCGTGGCCCACCAGCGGGCGACCGCGCCGGGTGTACGTCACAGTCGACCGTGACGTTCATCGGGGAAAGGCTCATGACGATCAGTGTCCCGCGAGAGCTGCGGGTGGTCAGCTGCCGGCGATGCGGGAGACGGCGAAGAGGAGGATGACGAGGACGGAGAAGACCCGGATGGCTCGTTGGCCGGTGCTGACGACCGGCCAGGAGAGGAAGCCGAGCCAGGTCAGGAGCAGCGCGAGCAGGATCAGGGCGGGGATGGCCGCGGGCACCGGGGAGAACACGCCGATGAGGGCGAGCACGAGGGTGATCCCGGGCAGCGTCAGCTTTGGCATGCCGTGCAGCCGGGCCACGAACGGGTAGCTGATCTTGGTGATCCGCGCCCGCAAGGGACTAGTCGGCTGGCTGGGAGATCCGGTGCTCATCCGCCCATTGTTCCAGGCCAGGGGGAACACCTCTGACAGCGGAGGGCTGCGGCTGCTCTGACGACAGGCCGGAGGCTGTGGATAGTCGCGGCCTGGCGAGCCGGTTCGCGATTAGAGTCTGGGTATGAACGAACTGCCATCGGTCGATGTCATCAGCCGCGATCTGCCGGGGATCCTGGGCAGGTTCCGCGACGGATCCACGCGTGCGTTCAGTTTCGGTGATGGTGGGCCGGAGGCGGTGCTGCTGACGTACGACGAGTTCGAGGATCTCGGTGGTGAGGCGAAGTTCGACGCGGGTCCGTCGGTGCTGGAGCCGGCGCAGTTGGCGGCCGCGTTGCCGGGGCTGCTGACCGCGATCCGTGCCGGGGGATCTCCTTCGCCGTTGGTGTGGGGCGAGGAGGGTGAGCCGGAAGCGGCGGTTCTGTCGACCGCGCAGTACAGGGAGCTGCGTGGGGACGACGAGCCGCCGGCCGGTGTGGTCGACGATCCGACCCAGCGCACCTACTCCTCCGAGCCGCAGCCGGACAGCGTGCCGTTCAGCCTGGACGACTGGGCCGAGGGTGATCCGTTCACCCAGGAGATGCTCAAGGAGATCCGGACCGAGGAGGGTCTCCCACCTCGTGAGCGGTGAGCAGAACTATCAGCTCCTGGTGAGCCCGAAGTTCGCGCAGGATCTGCAACTCCTCCGCAGCAGGGCGATCGCCGACCCGGCCGGACATGGTCACCTCTACCGCGAGACGCTGCGCGAGATCGAGAAGCTGCGGACCGGAAAGTCCGACGGGCATCATCCGTTGGGGTACGAGACGGGCAAGGGCGATCTGCGCGACTGCGTGACGGCCTATGTGCAATCTGACCCACAGAAGAAGGCCGATCATCGGCTGACGTTCCGCGAGAGCGGCCCGGCGGCACCCGGTGGACAGCCACGGCGCGAACTGCTCGCGATCAAGCCGCGGCAGGGGTCCGGCAACATCTACGAGCACACATCTGCGCGGTTGACCCGGCACCCGGACGACAGGCAGCCCGGCTTGAACCAGTTCGGGGACCGCCCGGCTTCGTCCGGTGGGAACCAGACCGCGCGGCAGGCGGAGCTTGACGCGAAGCGCGCGATGGCGCACGCCTGGGCCGGGCAGCAACCGCTGGCGACCTCGAGACCGCTGGACCCGGCCCAGTTCGGCAAGGCCGGCAAGACGACTCCCCCCGGCCCGTCCAAAGGTCCTCACAAGGAGATCTGACGCCCGCCATCGCGGACGGAGTACTGGGGGGCTGCTGGTGGCGGAGGGTGACGCCGTACGCTAGCGCGGGTGTTCGTGGTGATCAGGTTCCGGGTCGACGAGTCCGCGCAACCGGAGTTCGTGGTCCGGCTGGAGACGGCTGTCGAGGTGCTGTCGCGGCAGAAGGGCTTCGTCGCGGCCCGGACCGGGCGGAACGCCGACGAT
>NZ_DASRXP010000263.1:0-10943 GCF_035687465.1 Kribbella sp. | reverse complement strand
ATGCGTTGCATGGCGCCTTCGAGGTGTTCACGCAGTGCCGCCTCGGCGCCGGCCTCGTCCTGCGCCAGGCAGGCATCGAGGATCGCCTGGTGCTCGCGCCGGGTCTGCTCGATCCGGGCCTTGGTCTGCCGCGAACCGAACCGGTACCGCTCGCTGTTCTGCCAGACCGGCTCGATCGCCCGCGGCAGCCACCGCGACCCGCCGGCCCGGTAGATCGCGAAGTGGAACTCCGTGTGCGCCTGCCGGGAGGCGATGATGTCGCCCACCTTCGACAGCCGCACATGTTCGGCCAGGGCGGCCCGGGCCAGCGCGGCATCCGCCTCACTGAACCGCGTCGCCGCAGCCCGTACTGCGAGGGTCTCCAGCGCCAGCCTGGTCTCGTGGGTGTCGCGCAGGTCCTCCATGGACAGCTCGCGCACCCAGGCGCCCTTGTGGGGCACGATCTCCACCAGGCCGAGCGCCTGCATCCGGCGCAGTCCCTCCCGGATCGGCATCTGGCTCATGTCCAACCGCTTGGCCAGTTCCTCCAGGCGCAACGCGGTCCCGCTCGGCAGTTCACCGGACAGGATGAGCTCGTGCAGTTCCGCCGCGGCCTCTTCGGCGAGAGTCCGCCGGCCGCTGGGTCCCCCGGGCGTGAGCTCGAGTCGTCGGGTCATTGGGTGTGGCCTGCCCCTCTCCTCCACTGCACACACGTCTGGGAGGTAACCGTAGCCGGGAGTCGGCGCTCTGTGGCACTCCGGAGACAGATTGCCCACCACTGGTTCATCCGGCTCACCTCAGCCGGGTCAGGTCGAGCAGTACCCGGCGGTCCGCAGTACCGGCGGCCAGCAGGTCGAGGGCATCATCCGACCGCAGCGCGGGGACCAACTGGAACTCCGGCCAGACCTCGGCCGGGGCGATGTCCGCAAGCACCTGCGAGACCGTGCCAGGCTCGATCGAGGTGCGCTGCATGTTCACCGGCAGCACCCGCAGATCACGGCCGATCAACTGGTGCAGGTCCAGGGTGGCGAACTCCCCCGCGGTGTAGCCCAGTACTACGAGCCGCCCGCCCGGCGTGATGTGACTCATCACCCCGCCGGCGACCGGACCTCCGACAGTGTCGATCACCGCGTCGCACCACGGCAGTTCCCGGCCGACCTGGCCAAGCTCGTCCACCCGGACCACCTGGTCGACCAGACCGGACAGCACGTCCACGGACTCCCCTGCCCGAGCCAGGCCGATCACCTTCGTCGCACCGGCCGCCCGGGCAACCGCTGCACACAGCCGACCGACCAGCCCGGTTGCACCAGTCACCACGACCGTCTCGCCTTCGACGATCCGCGCGACCCGCCGTACCGCGGTGTGGGCCATCAACGCCGACGCCAGCATCGCCACGGCCGCCGGTGGATCCAGACCGTCAGGCAGCGGGTGCACGGCGACATCCGGTACGACGGCCAGCTCGCCCCAGGTCCCGGAACGCGAGACGCCGACACCACCACCGCGGATGATCACCCGGGTCCCGGGCTCGAACTTGTCCGACCAGACCACCACTCCGGCACCCTCGGACCCCGGCACGAACGGCGGCTGCAGTTGCTGGGCCAGCTTGCCCGCCAGCACAGTCCGGTCCAGCTGCGTGACCGCTGCGACTCTCAGCTCGACCAGGGTCTCGCCTGGTCCCGCGGAGAGTTCGATTTCCTCGGCCTTCAACTGTTGACCGGGTCCGTAGCAGCGCAGCACGATTCCTTGTCGCGCGCTCATCCACCCACCCCACTCATGCCCGTCCCCGCTTGCATTTGATATCTGATCACATCTTGATCCTGCGGAAAAGCCCGTCTCACGGCAGAGCAACCCCCTTGTGCAGCGGCCGGGTCAGCGGTTCGGCTGCCTCGGCCCGTCGTGCGTCGAGCCCGTCGCTCCCCATCGGGAACGGCCAGTCGCTCCCAGCCAGCACCTGGCCGAACGTCGCCTCCGCCAGATCCAGTACTGCGGGATCGTGGACCAGGTCATCCACAGCGAACCGGCGCAGTGCCTCCGCCACGGACAGCGAAGGGGGCTCGATCCCTGGTCGTGCAGTGTCGATCCCCCGCTGCCAGCGCCCGGCCAGAGCCGCGGTCACCCCACCGCCATGGCAGAGGCAGAACCGGATCCCCGGGAACCGCCCGGGCACATCGGCGAAGACCAACTCGGCCGCGGCAAGCCCTGTCTCATAAGGATTGCCGAGCAGGTTCGACAGGTAGAACGCGTCCAGCCGCTCGTCCGGACTGTGACCCGGGTGAACCAGGGTGAACGCCTCCAGCGCATCCAGCACCTGCCAAACGGGATCCAGTGCAGGCGAGGCGAAGCCCGCAGTACCGAGGGCGAAGCCACTGAAGACGCCTTCGTCCGCGAGAGCCGAAGCAACCGATGCGGCAGCCGGGTCGAGCAGTGGAAGCTGGCCGAGCACTCGCAGTTGGGGTGTGGCCAGCTCGCGAAGCCCCTGGTTCACCAGGGCAGCCCACTCGACTCCCTGGTCGTAGCGGAACAGCGCTGGCGGCACAGAGACGACAGCGCCGTCCAACTGCTGCTCCGCGATCCACTGCAGCAAAGCGGCCGGATCACCCAGTCGCCGCAACGGCAGTCGTTCCTTGCCGTCGACAACCAACATGCCGGCTTCGACAGCAAGACCGAACTCCCGCCGGTGTGCTACCGCGAGCACTGTCGGCGGAATGAGATGCGTATGGACGTCCCAGCCGGCCATCTCAGCGAGCATCCTCGTCGTTGTCGTAGAAGGACGGCCGCTCCGGGTAGTGCGGACCGTCGTACACCTCCAGCAGTACAGAGGTCTCCTCTGCCAGCGTCGGGCCGTGTACGCAGCCCTTGGGGTTCCAGTAGAAGCTGCCCTTGGTCAGAACCGTCCCGGTCGGTACATACACGTACCGCCCGGACAGGCAGAACATGAACTGGTTCGACGCATGCTTGTGCTCCGACGGGATGCCCGAGCCCTGCTCGAACCGGACCAGCGCGATCGACGCCTCGGTCTCCTCGTCCCGCCAGAGCATCTTGTGGGACAGCCCGTCCAGGGACTTCTCCACCCACTCCAGATCGTCCGTGTGCAGCAGCACCTCGCGCAGCGGTTCGTCGAAGGAGGCCATCACACAACGTCCCGCGGTGCAGGCCGACCAGTGACCTTGCTGTAGAGCTCTTCCGCTACGCCGGCGCGCAGTGGAGCCACCGCCGCGATATGCCCGTCCGGACGAACCAGTACTACGGTCTCAGGCGGTACGCCATACCGGCTGGTCGCGATGCTGCCCGGGTCGAACAGGGATCGGTCCCGCAACCCCGAGTCGTGCGGTGCGTCCCACCGGGAGATCGCGAAGTGCTGCAGCGCGGGTGAGTCGTTCACCGGGATGTCCGGGCGCCGCCGTACATCCGTGAAGTAGAGCGCGACGAACGAGTGCTTGCAGAGCCCGTGGATTGTCTCGCGGCCCAGTGGACCGTGCAGTGCAAGGTCAGGAGCCCTGTCCCCCGCCCGGACGGCAGGTGGTTCCGCACTGGTCATCACCATCGACCAGTCGTCCTCACCGTCGACGTCCAGCCGGACACCGAGCAGCGTGCGGGTGTAGGCGGTCGCCCAGTCGCTCCCTGCGGCGGTCACCGCGCCCCGCTGATGGGACATGTACTTGCGAGCCGACTCAGCCATCTCGCCGGACCCGTTGATGGCCACGGGACGTTGTTCCTGCTCGTAGCCGTCGAGGAGCTCGGGGCCGGCCCAACCTCGCAGTACCCAGGCAAGCCGCCACGGGAGGTTCGATGCGTCCAGCGCACCCGTGTTGAGACCGAGCGCCCACATCGGCGTGATCAGGTGCGCCGCATCACCCATCAGGAAAACCTTGCGGTCCCGGGTCCACTGATCCGCGACCCGGTGGTGCACGTTGTAGACGACCGAGCCGAGCAACTCGATCCGGTCCACCTCGCCGATGAACTGCTTCACCTTCACCAGCAGGTCCTCGTCCTCCGGCGGCTCGGCCCCTTCGGCCAGCGGGAAGAGGAACCGCCAGTTCTCGGGCTGCCGGATCAGCACCATCCACTCGGACCGGTCGGCGAAGTACGCCAGGTACGGGTAGTCGCGCGCGTTGTCGACGTCCAGATCGACCACGACGTCGATCAGCATGTACCGCTCGGGCAGCGTCTCGCCCGACACGGTCACACCGAGTGCGTCGCGGACCTTGCTCCGGCCACCATCGCAGGCGAGCAGGTGTGAGGCCTCGATCTGCCGCGGTCCGTCAGGCGTCTCGACCGTCAGCACCACACGGTCCTCGAGTACCTCGTAGGACTCCAACCGGTGACTCGTCCTCACGAAATGCCCCGCGCGCTCCAGAGCCGCGGCGAGGATCGGCTCCATCCGCTGCTGCGGCAGGTTGACCACGAACGGGAACTGCGTGTCGTTCACCAGTTCGGCCAGCTGGACCGAGGCCCGTGGCGTGTTGGTGGCCCGGTCGATGTCGCCGATCTCGTCGATCCGCAGCGACGCGGCCAGGATCTCCTCGACGACGCCGTACCGGTTCCAGATCTCCAGCGTCCGGGTCAGCGTGGTGCCTGCCTTGGTGTCGGCGGACAGCACCGCGTCCTCCTCGAGCAGTACGAACGGTACGCCGTAGTGCGCCAGGCCGAGGGCCGTCGTCAGGCCGATCGGCCCGGCACCCACCACGGCCACGGGCAGCTGCGGATCAGAAGACACTCATCACTCCTTGAACGAATCGAGCCGGCCGAAAGCACGTTCCCGGGTCAGCTGGGACCCGGTCATCGCGGCCGCGTCGGAGAGCAGGAACAGCAACGGGCCGACCACGTCCTCGGGGTCGCCGATACCTAGCGTGTCGCGCCAGTGCTCGCGATCGGCACTGGTGTTCGCGGAGCGGAACTGGTCCGTGTCGATCACGCCCGGCGCGACGATGTTCACCCGCACCCGGTGCTCGGCCACCTCCGCGGCCAGCGTGCGGGCGAAGGCGGTCACCGCCGCCTTGCTCGCCGCGTACGCCGCGGCGCCCGGATAACCGGTCGAGGCCATCCCCGAGGTGAACACGATCACCGAGCCGCTCCGCCGGTCGACCATCTGCGGGACGACGGCCTGGCAGACCCAGACCACGCCGTCCAGGTTCACCTTGAGCGTGTGGGTCCAGTCCGCCGGATCCATGTCCACCACCGCGGCTCGCGGCTGGACCGCGGCTCCCGCGACCAGTCCGTCGATCCGCCCGTACCGCTCGACCACACTGCCGACGGCCTTGAGCACCGCCTCGCGGTCCGACACGTCCACCTCGACGTACACCACCCCCGCCGACGGCGTACCGGTCTGGGCCAACGGCGTACCGGTTTGGGGCGCGACCACGTCGAAGACCACGGCAGTGCCGTTGCGGCGGGCCACAGCCTCCGCGAGCGCGGCGCCGATGCCACGCGCACCCCCTGTGATCACCACGACCTCGCCGGTGGCGTCGAAACTCACCTTCATGACGGCTCCCTCTGCTGCTTGGAGGTCATCGTCTCGGTGATCCGCTGCACCGCGCCGGCCAGGTGGGTCCGGAGCGCCTTCTCGGCCGCTTCGGGATCGCGGTCGACGCAGGCGTCCAGGATCGTCTGGTGCTCGATCCGGGTGCGCTCGATCTGGATCGCGGTCGGCCTGCTGCCGAACCGGTACCGCTCGCTGTTCTGCCAGACCGGCTCGATCGCCCGGGCCAGCCAATGCGAGCCACCGGCCCGATAGAGCGCGAAGTGGAAGTCCGCGTGCGCCTGCCGGGCGCCGACCGAGTCGTCGAGACGGGACAACCGCACGTGATCGGCCAGCGCGGCCACCGCCCGCTGCTCGTCCTCCTCGCTGAAGTGCTCGGCCGCGGCCCGGACCGCCAGGCTCTCCAGCGCCAGCCGCGTCTCGTGAGTGTCGTGCAGATCGTCCACCGACAACTCCCGGACCCAGGCGCCGCGGTGCGGGATGATGTCGACGAGCCCGAGCGCCTCGAGTCTGCGCAGCCCCTCGCGGACCGGCATCTGGCTCATCTCCAGCCGGTTCGCCAGTTCGACCAGCCGCAGCGGCGTACCGCTGGGCAGCTCCCCCGACAGGATCAGCTGATGGAGCTCGGCCGCGGCGGTCTCGGCCAACGTACGACGTCCGCCCTTGCCGCCGCCCGGCAGCAGCTCCAGCCGGCTACTCATGCGAGCTCCCGACGGGCCAGGGTGTTCCGCAGGACGCCGATCTTGTCCGCCTGGGTGATCACCTCGTCGCCCTCGCCGAGGAAGACCTGCGGCTCGCGGGCATTGCCGATCCCGGCCGGGGTCCCGGTCAGCAGCAGATCGCCCGGGCGCAAGGTCATCCCGAACGACAGCTCATTGATCAACGTCGCCACGTCGTACGCCATCTGCTTGGTCGAGGCGTCCTGCATCACCTCACCGTTCAGCAGGCACTGCAGGTGCACGTCCTGCGGATCGCCGAACTCGTCGGCGGTGACGATCCACGGGCCCAGTGGCATCGTCTGGTCGATGCTCTTGCCCTTCAGCCACTGACCGCCGTGGGCCCGTTGCAGGTCGCGCTGGGAGATGTCGTTGGCGAGCGTGTAGCCCCAGACGTGATCCAGCGCTTGCTCGACCGGGATGCTCCGACCGGTCTTCCCGATCACCAGGGCGAGTTCCGCCTCGTAGTCCCACTTGGCGGAGATCGCCGGGTCGTACGCGATCTCGTCGTACGGGCCGATCACCACGTCCGGGCCCTTGGTGAAGAAGGTCGGGTGCTCGGGCCGGTCGACGTCCTGGCCGTCGCGTTTGCCCTTGCTCTCCTCGAAGTGGTCCCAGTAGTTCCAGCCGGTGCAGAGGATGTCGCGCCGGAACCGCCGCAACGGCGCACACAGCCGCGCCCCGGCCAGCGGGATCCGCTCGGCCCGCGGCAACTCGTTGCGCACGGCATCCATCGCCGCGGCCCCGCCCTCGATCACCGAGACCAGGTCGGTTGCCGCCAGCAACGCGACGTCAGCGCCATCCAGTACGCCGACCCGCTCGCCGCCGGCGTACTCGATCGTCAGGAATCGCATCTCATACCCATTCGACGCCTCGCACGCGATCACCCACCCCGGTCACTGGATCACCGCGATCGCACTGATCTCGATCAGGTAGTCCGGATGGGCGAGTTTGCTGACCTCGACCATCGTGGAAGCGGGCAACGGCTCGTGGAAGTACCGCGCCCGGACCTCGTGGATCTTCGCGAAGTCCTCCATGTTCCGCACGTACACGTCCACCCGGCACACGTCGTCCAGGGTGCCGCCGGCCTCGCGGACCGCGGCCTGCACGTTCTCGCACACCTGCCGGGTCTGCTCGGTGATGTCGCCGACGCCCGCGATGCTGCCGTCGGGCCGTCGCGCGGTCATCCCCGACACGAACACCAGCCGGCCGGTCGCCTCGATCGTGGTCGCCTGCGAGAACACCCCGTTCGGGCTGCGCAACGCGGCGCTGGTCAGTTGCGTCTTCGGCATCAGCTCTGCACCCCTCCTGGCGGGATGGCGGCGCCGACTGCCCTTGCGGCCGCCAGCAACCCGTCCAGCCCCGACCTCTCGATCAGTACGCCGGTACGCCGCTGCTGCCGCGCGCGTTCGGCCTCGATCTCACCCGGCAGGTACAACCGGTCCACCCCCGGCGCAGTGGAACTCCCCCGCACCCGGGCAGCCAGATCCGACGCCCGCCCGCGGAATCCCGCGATCCCGCCCAGCAACTCCGGGTCGATCGCCAGGAACAGATGCGCGCAGTCGTTCGGCCGGTCCGGCTCGCGGTACAGCGGCCGGACCTGGTCGCCCCAGCCACCGCCACTGAGCACCCCGGTCAGCACGTCGATCATCAGCGCCAGCCCGAACCCCTTGTGCCCGGCCGCCGGCAGCAGCATCCCGAGGACCGCGGCCTCCGGGTCCGTGGTCGGTACCCCGGCCGGATCGGTCGCCCAGGTGTCCGGGATCGACCGCCCGGCGGACGCCGCCAGCCGGATCTTGCCCAGGGCAACAGCCGACAACGCCATATCCAGCACGATCTCCGCCCCGGCCTCGGTCGGCACCGCGATCGCCAGCGGGTTGTTGCCGACGATCCGCTCGGCCCCTCCCGGGGCAGGCATCAGCGGGGTGGTGTTCGACATCGCGACACCGAGGCAACCCGCATGGGCCGCCTGCATGGCCCACCGGCTGGCCGCGCCGAAGTGGTGAGCGTTGCGGACCGACGCCAGCCCGATCCCGTACCGCCCGGCCCGCTCGATCGCCAGCCCCATCGCCTGCGGGCTGGACAGCTGCCCCATTCCCCCGCGCGCATCCAGCACCAGGGCGGCGCCCGCGTCGTGCAGGACGTCCAGCTCGCGTTCGCGGGTCACGCCGCCCGCGTTCAGGCGTTCGACGTACATCGGCACGAGCATCACGCCGTGCGAACTGACCCCGCGCAGATCGGCTTCCACCAGCGCGGCGGCGATCTGTGACGCGTCGGCCGGATCGAACCCGACAGCGGCGAAGACGGACGAGACGGTCGCTTCCAGCCAGGCCGGCCGGACCAGCACGCGGCGGTCGGCATCCGATGCCTGTGTCGTCATCCCGTCTCCTGCGCCCACGGCAGCAGCAGGTGCTCCAGCAGCACCAGGCCGTAGAAGAGCACGATGCTCATCAGGCTGAGCAGCCCGATCGCGGCGAACGCCAGGGCGGTGTCGGCGGAGGCACCGGAGGTCGAGATCACGAAGCCCAGGCCGGCCGTGGCACCGGAGAACTCACTGATCACCGAGCCGATCACCGCCAGCGAGATGGCCACCTTCAGACCGGTGAAGACCTGCGGCAGGGCGTAGGTCAGCCGCAGCTTGAAGAACTCCTGCCTCCGGCTGGCCTTCAGCGAGCGGAGCAGTTCGACCAGTTCGGCCGGCGTCGACTTCATCCCCTGCGCGGTCGAGATGACGATCGGGAAGAAGCAGACCAGCAGCACCATCAGGATCTTCGGCCCGATGCCGAAACCCCACCAGACCACCAGCAACGGCGCGATCGCGATCTTCGGGATCGCGTTCACCGCCAGCAGCAGCGGGTAGACCAGCCGCTCGAGGATCACCGACCGCACGATCAGCAGGGCGATCGGCACGCCGACCACGATCGCCAGCCCGAACCCGGTGATCGTCTCGACGAAGGACACCCCGGTCTGCTCCAGCAGGAAGCCCGGCTGTTCCAGGAATCTGCCGAGCACGGCGCCCGGCGTGGGCAGCAGGAACGGCTCGATGTCGAAGGCGCGGACCGCGAGCCACCAGAGCGCGATCGCACCGATCAAGCCGACCACCGGCAGCAGGACCGCCGCCGAGCGCGAACTCGTCAGCCAGGAGCGCTGCGTCATCGACTCGCCTCAGGAGCGGGCTCTGCGTCGTCGACCGGGCGGCCGTGTTCGGACAGCAGTCCGTGCAGGTGGCCACTGATCTGGGCCACCTCGGTCAGGTGCGCGTTCTGGGCCAGGCTGCGGGGCCGCGGGATGTCGATGTCGACGATCTCGCGGAGCCGGCCGGGCCGCGGCGTCAGCACGACCACCCGGTCGGACAGCACCACGGCCTCCTCGATCGAGTGGGTGACGAACACGATCGTGGTCGCCAGCTCCATCTGGATCCGCTGCAGTTCCGCCGACAGTTCGGTCCGGGTCAGCGCGTCCAGAGCCGAGAACGGCTCGTCCATCAGCATCACCTTGGGACTGCGGATCAGCGACCGGCACAGTGACACCCGCTGCTGCATGCCGCCGGACAGTTCGTGCGGGAGCCGGCGCTCGAACCCCTTGAGGCCGACCAGCTCCAGCAGTTCGTGCGCCCGATCCCGGTACTGCGCCTTGGTGCGCTCGGAGTCGCCGCCGGAGATCTCCACCGGCAGCATCACGTTCGACACGACCGACCGCCACGGCAGCAGGGCCGGCCGCTGGAACATGAAGGAGACGTCCCGCCGGGGCCCGGTGACGGGATCCCCCGCCACCACGACCCCGCCGTAAGTCGGAGGGAGCAGTCCCGCGATCAGCCGGAGCAGGGTGGACTTGCCACAGCCGGACCGGCCGATCACGGTGACGAACTCGTTCGCCTGGACGTGCAGGTCGATCTCCTCGAGGGCCCGCACCTGGCCCCCGCGCCCCTCGAAGACCTGCCCCACGCCGTCCAGCCGGATCATCCTCAGCCCTTCGGTGCCAGGGACTCGCTCACCACGTCAGCGGGCTTGATCGAACCGGCCGGCGTGATCTGCTTGGCCTCCTCCAGCTGGTCGATCACCTTCTGCACCCGGGTGACATCCACCTCGCCCAGCGCGCCGTTGAAGTCCCCCGGCTTCACGTATTTCTTCATCAGGGTGAGTTCCTCGGTGGCGACCGCGACATCGGTGGTCGGCACGTACTTCTTCAGCGTCTCGGCAGCGGCCTTCGGGTCGTCGATCGTGTCCTGCAGACCCTTCAGCAGCGCACCGGTGAACCGCTTGACCTGGTCAGGGTGCTCCTTCGCCAGGTCGGTCCGGGTGATGATCGAGTTGCCGTAGAGGTCCGGCAGCAGATCGCCGTACGGCAGCACGACGGCCTTGCGCTTGGCTGCCTTCTCCACCAGCGGAACGCCCACCACGAACTGGCCGATGCCGTCGACGGTGCCGGAGGCAAGCAGCTGCGGCAGCGCGGGCGGCGGGTTCGGCACGAACTTGACCCGGGTGGGATCGATCTTCGCCGCCTTGGCGTAGAGCGGGAACATCACCGTGTTGGTCGACCCCGGCTGGTCGCCGATCCTCTTGTCGATCAGGTCCTCGGGCTTGTGGATCTTGCCGTCCTGGAGCGCCACGATCGCGGCCAGCGAGCGCTGGTGGATCATCCCGACGGTGGTGACCGGAAGCTTCTGGGCCGCCAGCGTGATCACGACCGCGGTGAAGTCACCGATGCCGTAGTCGGCCTGACCGCCCGCGACCAGCTTCATCACGTCGACCGTGCCGCTGCCCGGGTTG
>NZ_DASRXP010000262.1:0-10995 GCF_035687465.1 Kribbella sp. | reverse complement strand
CCCGCCACCGCGCCGATGCCGTAGACGAGCAGCAGCACACCGACCGTCCCGCCCTTCAGGTGCGCGGTCTCAGCCAGCAACGGCACCACATAGATGTAGACGCTCATGGTCCCCAGCACGGCGAGCACCGTCATCAGCAGCACGGTCTGCACCCGACGGTCGGTCAGCCCGGCGAATCGCTCGCGCAGGCTCACCGCTGCCGGCGCATCCACCTTGGGCAGCGCCGACCGCACGGCCACGGCGACCACCAGGCAGACGGCCGCGATCAGCGCGAACACGCCGCGATATCCGAGGCTGCCACCGAGCAGACTGCCCGCCGGTACGCCGAGCACCAGGGCGAACGTCAATCCCCCGAACACCACGGCAACAGCCCGCCCACGTTCCTCCGGCGGCAGGAATCCCGTCGCGAACAACGTCGCCGCCGGGGTGTACGCCGCAGCGCCGAAGGCGGCCACGATCCGACCGACGATGAGCACCGGATAGTCCGTCGCCAGAGCCGCGATCCCGTTGCCCAGCGCAGCCAGCAAGAGGGCCGCGATCAACAGGGTGCGGCGCTCCCAGCGGCCAGTGAGCGTCGACAACAGCGGCGCTCCGACGGCGTACGAGAGCGCGAAAGCGGTGGCGAGCTGTCCTGCTGCGGTCAGGGAGACGTGCAACTCCGAGCTGACCGCGGGCAGGACGCCGGACACGACGTACGCGCTGGTACCGACGGCGAAGGCACCAGCGGCCAGCAGGTAGATGCGAGCGGACATAGGGGACCTTCCGAGGGGGTGCGACTAGTTCGACGTTCATCGTACTACGATCTTCATCGAACTTCGACCGTGGTCGTACTATGGACCCATGAACACCAGGAAGGCCCTGCCGCAGCCCGACCGCGAGGACATCCGGGTCGAGGCCGTGCTGCAGGCACTCGGCGAGCCCGTCCGGCTGCAGATCATCCGCGTTCTCGCGGACGCCCCGGAAGGCATCGCCTGCGGCGACATCGACCTCCCCGTCACCGCCTCCACCCGCGCCCACCACCTCCGCACCCTGCGCGAGGCCGGCGTCCTGAGCACCCACACCGAAGGCACCCGCCGGATCAGCATCCTCCGCCGCGAGGACCTCGACACCCTCTACCCCGGCCTCCTCACCGGCATCCTCTCCGCCCCTCGCTGAACCTCAGCCGACCGGGACGAACTTGGTGTAGCTGGTTCTGAGGTAGCCGGCGCCGGAGGGGTTGGAGATGGTTACGGCGCCTGCCGTGCCGGCGTTGAACTGGAAGCGGCCGAGGAGGTTCCACTGCATGCCGTCGGTTTGCTGGCTGACGTCCTTGGTGGCGGCGCCGGTTGCATGGACGGTCGTGTAGCGGGCGCCCAACGTGCTGTTCGAGTGGTTCGGCACCCAGGCGTAGACGTCGTACAGGCCGGCGCTGGGGAGGTTGGGTCGCCAGGTGGCAGTCTTGCCCGCACCGTTGGAGGCCCGGGTTCCTGTGGTCTGCCAGCCTGGCACGCTGGACGCGGCCCAAGTTCCGGTCTCGGTGTAGCCCGTGTCCAGGACCCCGACGATCGACATGTCCAGCGGGGTGACCGAGACCGTGGCCGGTGCCGACTCGTTGCCGCTGAGGTCCACGGCCTTGACCTGCAGGGTGTGAGCCACGTTGTTGGTCAGCTCTAGCACCGGGATGCCCTGGGCGACCAGACCGGGGTTGCCGATGTTGCCGACCGGCTCTCCAGGCTTGTTCTTCAACACGCCGTCGGCGTAGACGTTGTAGCCGAGCAGGTCCAGCTCGGGGTTCTGGTCCCAGTACAAGACGGCTTGACCGTTCGCAGCCTCCCCGTCCAACCCGGTAGGTGTCGATGGACCTTGCGTGTCAACAGGAACCTGTACTGCGACCGCGGCTGAGGCCGGTGACTCGTTGCCGGACCTGTCGATCGCCGTGACGGACAACTGGTACGTCTGCCCTGCCACCAGCTCGTGCAGCTGGAACGACCCACGGCGTACGGGATTCGCCGTCTGGCGGCGACCGTCGAGGTACACGTGGTGTCCGATCACATCGGCGCCAGTTACAGGTGTCCACTGCAGGTTGAGAACGGCGTCACCCGTCGTCGGGAACGTCTGGACGGTCTTGGTGACGTTGGTCGGCGTTGCCGGCGCGACGGCATCGGGAGCAGGAGCCGGGACGAACTTCACGGCATCAGCGCGGAGGTAGGCATCGGGCTCGGACAACCTGCTCAACTCGACCCAGCCGGTACCGCCGGCGGCGAAGTCGTAGTTGCCGAGCCGCACCCAGCGATCGACTCCCACCGACTCAGCAGGATCGACCGCGGGACTCGGGCCCGCAGTGCTGTTGATCGTGTACCTCGAGGTCGCTGCAGAACCAGCCGGGATCCAGGCGTAGACGTCGTACCGTCCGGCCGCCGGTAGCTGCGGAGTCCAGCGAGCAGTGGATGTAGGTGCTGACGAGTAGCGGGTGTCTGTGCCGCTCCAGCCCTTCACTGTGGTGGTGCTGGTCCACGAACCCGCTTCGGTGTACCCGGTGCCACCGTTGTCGACGACAACCGTTGGGACGAACTTGACCGCATCCGCCCGCAGCGTGCCCGTTGCCCCGGCGTTGTTGACGAGTTGGACCTTCCGCCCGGCTCCCGGCGTCATGACGTAGTTGCCGAGGTCGATCCACTGCTGGCCCGCCTTGGTCTGATCCACCAGGACGTTGGTGGTGCCGCCGTCGTGGGTGATGGCGTAGCGCGCCGCAGTACTGCCGCTCCTGATGAAGTCCGGGTTCCAGGCGTAGACCTCGTACGACTGCGTGGCCGGCAGCGTCGGCGTCCAGCTGGCACTGGCACCTGTGGGCGCCGCACGCCTGGTGAGCTTGTCCTGGTAGCCGTACGCATCCCCCGCCGCCGACCACGTGCCAGTCTCGGCGTAGCCCGGATCACCGTTGTCTACAAGGACTTCTCCGGTTGCAATGTCACTCCGGGAGTCGACGGGACGGTAGTAGCGGACGTAGTCCCACGTAGTCTCACCCGGCAGGTTTGTCTCGACCACGCCTTCCGTGAAGCCGAGTGTGGTCAGCCAGACGTTCTGCGGCGCGTGCGGTCCCGGGTAGGCGAGCGTCCGATTGAGGACGCCGTCGACGTAGAACCGGATCTCCGACGGCAGCCACTCGTACCCGTAGGTGTGATAGCCGTCCGACGAGTCCGGCCCCGCGTACACCCCACCCGGATTGCCGATGTGCTGCGGAACGGTCCAGTGCGTGTGCTGCTGGATGGTGCTCGGCGCGTGCGAGTCGATCTCGAACCCGTCGATCTCGTTGAACCTGTTGTAGGGCCCCTTGTACGACGGGGTGTCCGGCACGTAGTCGGCCAGTCCCATCTGCCAGAACGCGGAGTGCCAGCCCCTCTCACCCCACAACCTCGCCCGCGTCTCGTAGTACCCGTAGCCGAAGGTCTTCTTCGAGATGATGCCGCCGCAGGTGTAGTCGGTGTCGCCCGAGGTCTCCTTCTCCAAGGCGATGTGCATGACGCCCTCGCCGACAGTGACGTTGCCCGGGTCGTTCTTGCAGATCGCCTTGGAGCCCTCCCGCTTGTACCAGTCGTTCGCGTTCAGCGTCTCGCCGGGGAACTCGTCCGACCAGTCGAGCTGGTATCCCGCGGGCACGTGGTTCGGCCCGGGCGGCGGGTCAGCTGCGGCGCTGCCGACGACAGCGGTGGTGAGGGCGGCCGCGATCAGAGCGAGTGGAACCAGGAATCGGACAGGGCGGACGGTCATCAGAGGGCTCCTCAGACGCAGGCGTTTCAGGCGTGCATCGAAGATATGTCCGCGCGGTTTCGATGTCCATAGTACGGATGGGAGATCTACTAAATGGATGTCTACCAGTTTGTGACGGATCCGTCCGGCCGATGGAGCCGCGGAATCACGGCTGTCTCCAGCGGCAACGCCTGGGGCAGGTCGGCCGTGATCCCCAGTCCCGGAGCGTCCGAGGCGGTGAGCCGGCCGGGCTCGGCGGTGATCGTCGAGGTGAAGGCACCGAGCGGCGGCACAGCTCGCTGGGCCTGCTCCTGCACACTCACGTTCGGCAGCGCGGTGTTGAAGTGCGTCGAAGCGGCCGTGCAGAGCGCACCGATGGAGTTGTGCAGAGCCAACTGGACGTGGTGTGTCTCGCAAAGCGCCGCGATCTTGCGCCCCTCCGTGATCCCGGTGTGTCCAAGATCCAGGCGGGCGTGATCGATCAGCTCGTCCTCGATCAGTTGCCGGAACTCCCACTTCGTACAGAGCTGCTCCCCCGCCGCCAGCGGCACCCCGACGCGGCCGCGCAAGGACTTGTACGCCGAGAGATGCTCGCTGCGCAGGGGATCCTCGACGAAGAACGGCCGGATCGGCTCGAGCTCGCGGCACAACTGAACGGCCTCGGCCAGGTCCAGCCGGGTGTGCACGTCGAGCAGCAACTCGATCTCGTCGCCCAGCCCGGCCCGCAGTTCCCGCATCAGCTCGACCGTCCACCGCACCGCCCGGCGCGCGCCGTACTCCGGCTCGGCCGGATCCCAGGCCGTCAGCCGAAGGTGCTTCCACCCCAGCTCGGCCAACTCCGCCGCATGGTTCAGTACGTCGTCCATCGACCCACCCCGGAGATGCGCATAGGCGGGCACGTAGTCGCGCGAGCGACCGCCCAGCAACGCATGAACCGGTACGCCGAGGCGCTGGCCCTGCAGGTCCCACAAGGCGATGTCGATCCCGGCGAGCACGGATCCGTGATGCCGGTCGGACGGGAAGAACACCGACCGGAACCCGAGTTGCCAGATGTGTTCGATCCGGGTGGCATCCACGCCGATCAGCAGCGGCCGCAGATCCTCGATCAGCCCGGCCGCGGCACGTTCCCGGCCCCGCATGCCCACCTCGCCGATCCCGGTCAGGCCGTCCTCGGTCCGGACCACCGCCACCAGCGCCGGCCAGTCATCCGCGGCCGGCAAGGACACCAGGTCGAGCTCTTCGATCTTCATGCCCTCACCTCATCACGCCCGCCACTGCGGTCAGCTCTTGACCGCACCGGCGATCCCCTCGACGAAGGTCCGCTGCAGGAACAGGAAGACCACCACGATCGGGATCACACTGATGCAGGCCGCGGCGGCCAGGCCGGTCCAGTCGGTGGTGTCCTGGCCGTAGAACCCGTACATGCCGACGCCGAGCGTGCGCAGGTCCGGGTTGCCCAGGGTGAACACCAGCGGGATGAAGAAGGCGTTCCACGCGCCGATGAAGTTCATCAACGCGACCGTCCCCATCACCGGCTTCGCCAGCGGCAGCATCACCCGCCAGTAGGTGCGCAGGTAGCCGGCACCATCCATCCGCGCGGCCTCTTCCAGCTCCTTCGGAATGCCACTGAAGAACCCCATGAACAGCAGCACCGGTACGACGAGCGCGGGCCCGGCCTGAGCCAGCGCGGCACCGAGCAGGCCGTTGCCCAGCCCGAGTCCGTTCACCAGCAGGAAGGTCGGGATGATCGTGTACCCGTGCGGGATGAACATCGTCGCGACCAGCACCCCGACCAGCACCTTCTTGCCCGGCAGCCCGGGCCGCGCCAACGCGTACCCGGCGGTCGATGCCACCAGCAGCACCGCGACGACGACGGCGATGGAGAAGGTGATGGTGTTCGCCGTGTAGGTACTGAACTTCGCCGTCGTCCACGCCCGCCGGAAGTTCTCCAGCGTGGCGTCGTCCGGCAGCAGCGACAACCCGCCGATCAACATCTCCCGCGGCGTCTTGAAGGCGGCCGAGACCATCCAGACGAACGGGTAGATCCAGACCAGGCAGACCGGGATCAGCAGCAGGTGCCAGCCGTTGCGGCGAACGAAGCGCCTGTTCATGGCTTACCTCCGGCCAGTCTGCGCTTCAGGAAAGGTGCCTGGAGCAACGTCACGACCAGCGTCAGCAGACCGAACACCACCCCGGCCGCCGAGGCGAACCCGTACCGCGGGGCCTGCAGCGACGGGTCGAACGCATAACGGTAGATGTAGGTCGGAACCACATCGGTCGCGTAGTCCGGGCCGCCCTCGGTGACGGCTCGCACCAGGTCGAAGGTGTTCAGGCTGCGCTGGAACACCAGCAGCAGGATCACGATCGCGATCGGCGTGACCACCGGCAGGGTGATGAAGCGAAGGGCCCGCCAGAAGCCCGCGCCGTCGATCGCGGCCGCTTCCTGCAGGTCCTTCGGCACCGTCTGCAGGGCGGCCAGCCAGTAGATCAGGGTGATCCCGAAGCCTTTCCACACGTCGATCGCCAGCAACGTGGGCAGCGCGGTCGAGGTGCTGCCGAGGAAGTTGACCGGCTGGTCGACCAGCCCGGTGTCGAGCAGGATCCGGTTCACCAGACCGCCGGCCGGGTCGAGCAGGATGGCGATCACGATCCCGATCACCGCGGTGGTCGCGACCACCGGCAGGAACAGGACCAGCCGGTAGAGGTTGCGGAACCGCAGCCAGCTGCTGTTCAGCAGGATCGCCAGTACCAGCGCGAGTGGCATCTCGATGAAGATCGCCGCCAGTGAGAAGGCGAACGAGTGCCAGAACGCCCGCCAGAAGGACTCGGCCTGCAGTACTTCGGCGAAGTTCGCGAAGCCCACCCAGTCGGTCGGGTTGCCGACCCCGTCCCAGTTGAAGAAGCCGTACCACCAACTGGCGATCATCGGCCACACGGTGAAGCCACCGAACAGCAGCACCATCGGCACCAGGAACAGGTAGCTCCACAGGTGCTTGCGGAACCGTCCCGGCCGACGGGGTCCGCGCGGTGCGACCGGGACCTTCTCGAGCGGGCGCTCGACGGTCGTCGTCATGCGGTCAGCCTCCCGGCGTGTAGTCCTTGAGCGGGTCCCAGCCGGCGAACGTCAGATCCTTCGCCGTACCTTCCTGGCCCTTCGCCTTCAGGTCTGTCGAGGTCTTGTCCAGGTAGCTCTGCAGGTCCTTGTCCAGCCGCGCGGCGACCGGGGCGAAGGGCTGGTTCTTGATGATCGAGCTGAACGCCGCGTCGGTGTGCTTCAGGTCGGGCTTCGCAGCCAGCGCATCCGTCATCGCGCGGCCGCCCTTGCTCGCCAGGGCCGGGTTCGGCGCCCGCCGCATGGTCTCCTCGGCCACCTTCAGGATGGCGGCCTGGTCCGGGTTCTTCTCGGCGTCGGCCTTCCAGGCACCTTCGAGAGCCGTGAGTGTGCCGAACTTCTTGTAGTAGGCGTTGTGGAAGGACTCCGAGGCGAGGAAGTCCATCACCTTCCAGCTCTCCACCTTGTGCGTCGACTTGGCCGACATCGACCACAGCGGGCTGAACGACTTGGCCAGCGGCAGGTAGGCGCTCCGCCCGGCCGCGGGCGTCGGCAGACCGGTGATGCCCATCTTGATCTCTGGCGCCAGCTTGCGAACCTCGGCGACGTGCCACGGCGGCGTCGGGTACATCGCGAGCCGGCCGGCGGCGAACTCCTTGAACGCGCGGCTGCCGTCCCAGCTCTCCCAGCCCGGCATCATCACCTTCGCGGCCTGCATCCGGCGATGCAGCTCGACGGCCTCGACCAGCCCGGGGCTGGAGGTGGCGGGCTTGCCGGTCCGGTAGTCGATGCCGGTCGCCGGCACGGAGTACGGGACGGCCGTGTCGGCGAGCATCTCGACGCCCAGCGCCTTGGCGGCGGTCGGCGCGTACCCGAAGTACTTGCCCTTGCCGTCGGCCGTGACCTTGCCGGCCATCTGCTCGAGCTCGGCCCAGGTCTTCGGCGGTGCGGCGAAGCCGGACTTCTTCAGCAGGTCCTCGTTGTAGAGGAAGACCCGCAGCGTCGACCACGGGCCCCACACCAGCGGCAGGCTCATCAGCTTGCCGTCGCGGTGCAGGCCGGAGGTGGCCGGATCCATGCTGCCTTCCGGGAACCGCTGCAGGAACTCCGGCGTGACGAACTCGTCGAGCGGGGCGACCCAGCCGCGGGCAGCCATCCGGTCCATGCCGTCGTCCTGGGCGCGGAAGACATCAGGAGCGTTGTCCTGCTGGAACATCAGCTCGACCGCGTTCAACTGCTGGTCCGACGGGTTCTCCAGCACCTTCACGGCGATGCCCGGGTTGGCCGTCTCGAACTCGTCGAACTGCTGGCGGTAGAACTCGCTGGCGCCCGGTGGGTCCGGCACCAGGGCGACGGTTACGGTGACCTTGTCGGCGGCATCACCCGAGTCCGGGCTGCCGCCGACGAGATTGCACCCTGACAGGGCGAGCGCCACCGCGCAGGTGAGCACGGTGAGGGCTGGGCGGATCTTCATGATCAGCTCCGTAGGTCGTGGCGCGCGGGCGCCGGGATCCGATGGTCGGTGGGGCCGTGGTGGCCCAGTTGCGAGTTGATGGCGTCGGCGGTCTCCACCACGAGGCGGGACAGTTCCTGCTCGCGGACAGGCAGGTCGACGACGCTGGATGGGCCGGACAGGGACAGAGCAGCGACGACCAGGCCGGACCGGTCACGCAGGGGTGCCGCCAAACAGGACCGGCCGAGCGAGAGCTCCTCTGTCTCGGTCGAGTAGCCCTGCCAGGCGACCTGTTCGATCGCGGTATCCAGTACGTCGTGGTCGGTGATCGTGCGCGGCGTGTATCTGACCAACTCCCCCAGCAACTCCCGCCGCTGCTCTACTCCCAGCAGGAGGGACTTGCCGAGCGCGGTGGCGTGCAGGGGATTGCGCCGGCCGGTCAGCGCGAACGATCGGGGCGCGAGGTGCCCCTCGAAGTTGCACAGGTAGAAGGCCTGCTGCCCATGCCGTACTGCGACATTGGCGCCGAGCCCCGTGGTCGCCGCGAGGGACTGGGCTCGCTGCCGAGCGGCATGGTGGACGGGATGACCGTTCACGGCCACACCGGCCAGGGTGATCAGGTCGGCGCCGAGGCGATACTGCCCATCGGTGTCACGCTCGACGAAGGCCGCCTGCTCGAGAGTGCTCAGCAGCCGGGAGGCCGTGGACTGCCGGAGGCCGGCGGCCTTCGCGACCTCCGTGACCCGCAGAGCGCCGGCACCGGTGAAGGCACGCAGGACGGCCACGGCGCGTTCGACGCTCTGGTTCGTCCCTGCTTCGGTCCCCACGACTGCATCCCCTACCTCGAATGATGGACGTCGTCATCCACCATGTGGCAGCCTTACGCACATGATGGATCTCGTCAAGCATCGAACGGATGTCGAATGCTGATCACCGAGGAGCCCGCTGTGCCGACCGCACCGCCGACCGTCGAAGGCCTGGTGCCGATCCTGGCCACGCCCTTCCACCCCGACGGCAGTCTGGACCTGCCGAGCCTGCGCCGGCTGACCGAATTCCAGTTGGCCAGCGGAGTCCACGGGGTCGCTGTGCTCGGGATGGCCAGCGAGGCCTTCGCCCTGACCGCCGCCGAGCGTCGCCTGATCACCACGGCTGTCGCGGAAGTGGTCGCCGGCCACGTTCCGCTGGTGGTCGGGGTCGCTGCGACTTCGACAGTGACGGCCGTCGAGCAGGCGAGGGAAGCCGCACTCGCGGGCGCCGACGTGGTGATGGTGCTGCCGCCGTTCATGGTCGCACCGAGTCCGGCCCAGCTACCGCAATTCTATGCCGCGGTGGCGGCCGCTGGAGCTGAGGTGATGGTGCAGGACGCTCCGGGCGTCACCGGCGTGGCTATGTCGCCGCCGCAGATCGCGGAGCTCAGCCGACTGGCCGGTGTCACCTCGGTCAAGGTAGAAGCGCCACCGACCGCACCCAAGGTGGCTGCCGTGGTGGACCGGATCGACGAGCCGGGCTTCGTCGTACTCGGAGGGCAGAACGCCCAGTTCCTGCTCGACGAACTCGCGGCCGGGGCGGTCGGCTCGATGCCCGCCTGTGAGATCCCCGACCTGCTGTCGCCCGTGTTCACCGACTGGCGAGCCGGCCGGTACGACGATGCGCGGGCGCGGTTCGACCTGCTGCTGCCGCTGCTGGTGTACGGCCTGCAGTCGGGCATCGCCTGGGCCGTCCACAAGGAGGTGCTGGTTCGCCGCGGACTGATCGAGCACGCGGCGGTCCGGGTCCCGGCCCGTGAGCTGGACAGCCGGGCACGGGCGGGCCTGGCTGCGATACTCGACCGGCTGGACCTTCCTGCCGCAACCACTCCGCTGACCGGGATTCGCTGATGCCGACGATCATCGACGTACAGGTGTTTCCTCTCGTTCTGGGCGGGCAGGAGCGGACCTACACCACCAAGCCGCCCTGGCCGAGCATCTATGCCTCCGGACGAGAGGCCCTGCTGGTCAAGCTGACCGCGGACGACGGTTCGGTCGGCTGGGGCGAGGCCCTGGCCCCTGTCGCTCCCGAGGTTCCGGCCAAGATCATCGAACTGCTGCTGAAGCCCGCCCTGCTGGGAGCCGACCCGACCAGAGTTCGCCCGCTGGTCACCGCACTTCGGGCACTCATGCGGGAGCGGGGCCACCTCGGCGGACACCAGGGGGATGCCGTCGCTGCGGTCGATGTCGCGCTGTGGGACCTGGCCGGGCGGATCGCCGGCGTACCGGTTCACCAGTTGCTCGGCGGAGCCCAGCGGGACGTGGTACCGACCTACGTGTCCGGACTGCCTGGGAAGAAGGACAGCGAGCGGGTCGCCATCGCACGGGAGTGGGTGGACCAGGGCGTACGGCATGTGAAGCTCGGACTCGGGTACGGCGTGCGGGCCGACCTTGCCACGGTCGAAGCCCTACGCAACGTCCACGACGACTTGCTGGTCGCTGTCGACATCCACGGCGTGTACGACGTTGCCGAGGCGATCCGCCTCGGCCGGGGACTCGACAGTATGGGCACCTGGTTCTTGGAGGCGCCGGTCGGCTTCGAGGATGTGGCGGGTCATGCAGAGGTGGCTCGGCGGATCGATACGCCGGTCGCGATCGGCGAGAGCCTGCGGCATCGGCAGGAGTTCAAGCCGTGGCTCGTGGGAGGTGCTGCCTCGATTCTGCAGCCGGACGCCGGCCGGACCGGGATCACCGAGTTGCTGGAGCTGGCGGCGGTCGCCGAGACGTGGTTCACCCCG
>NZ_DASRXP010000261.1:0-5525 GCF_035687465.1 Kribbella sp. | reverse complement strand
TCTCGGGGGAGCTCGGGCATCTGCCGCTGGCTCCTGGGGATCTTGTGTGCACCTGTGGACGACGGGGATGCGTGGAGACGGTCGCGTCGTCGTCCGCGATTCTGTCCCGGATCCGGGAGAGCACTGGCCGGCCTGAGCTCGATCTGTCCGGGGCGCTGGAGTTGGCGCACAGCGGGGATGCGAAGGCGCGGGAGGCGTTCGACCGGGCCGGGGAGGTGATCGGGTCGGCGCTGGCGGCGATGGTGAACCTGGTCGGGCCGGAACTGGTGGTGATCGCGGGCGAGGGCGTGGCGGACTACGACCTGTACGACCAGCGGATGCGGCGGGCGTTCGGCGAGCATGCGTTCGGTGCGGCAGGCGACTGCCGGCTGATGCTCCGCTCCCACACCTTCGACGATTGGGCCCGCGGTGCCGCGGCCACTGTGATCCGCTCCTACGTCCGCGGCGAACCACCCTTCCAACGCAAACCCCTCGACCTCGCCCGCTGAACCACTGCGCGAGCTCGCTCGCATCCCGTGCCAGGCGGGGGACGGCTGCGGGCGGGCGCGCTTCCGGGTGGAAGGGCGGGTGGGCGCGCTTCCGGGTCGAAGGGCGGGTGGGCGCGCCGAAACGCCCTTCCTGCTGGAAGGGCGTCGGCAGCCGGAACTCAGCTGCGGGCTGCGGCGAGGATCTTGCGCCAGACCTTGCGGTAGGACTCAAGGCCGTCTTCGGCGAGGGGTCCCATCGGGCCGGCCGTGATCGAGACCCGCTCGGGGATGGTGCCCCAGACCGGGATGCTCTCTTCGGCGTACTGCCGCATCGTGTCCTGGTACGAGCGGGTGTAGGTCCGGGCCGAGCAGATCACCAGTCCGACCGGGATCCCCTTCGGGACCAGCTCCAGCACGGCCTTCACCCGGGGTGTCTCCACCCCGCCGACCCGGGTCGGGATGATCACGATCCGGGCCCGTTCGAGCGCCTTGTTCAGCAGTCGTTCGTGCGACGGGGGCATGTCGACCACGCCGATCCCCTCCGGCGGCACCTTGTCCAGCGCCTTGGTCAGCAACCGCTCGGTCGGCGCCTCGGCGATCTCGATCCTGTTCAGGTGCTCGTCGTCGGAGTTCTCGATCCAGTCCGCGGCGCTCCCTTGCGGATCGGCGTCGACGAGGGTGGCCGTGCGGCGGTTGGAGGAGGCCAGCGAGGCGAGGTACACCGACGTGGTTGTCTTCCCGACCCCGCCCTTCAGTGCAGCTGTCACGATGATCATGGAACCGACGCTACCTGCTTTTGTCCGATTTCCGGCGTGTCGTCGGCGTTGCCCGTGCCGTTCGTGATAGTTGCCCACGGCTTCGACCAAGCTCAACGGTCCTTCAACCTGTACTGCGGACGCCGCCCGCGGGCTGGTCAGGCCGCCGGTTTCCGGATCATCTCGACGATGCTGCCGAGACCCTCCTGACCATGGCCGTCGGCGTCCGTTCGTGCGAAGATCGCGGCCAGCGCGGCCGGGAGAGTCGTGTCCAGTCCGGCCTGGGTGAAGGCCTGCAGAACATGCTCGCTACCGACCGCCTGCATGTGGAGACTGTTCTGGTCACCGGAGTAGTGGCCGGCCTCGATCTCGGCGGTGAGGATCTTCAGGAAGCCCATCGGCCCGTTCTCGGCGAGGTCGACCAGCATCGTCGCGACGTACGGCCGGAGCTCCCCGGCGCTGACGCCGGCTGATCCGACCAGGGCTGCCGAGTAGAAGTAGCTGGTCAGCGTCGCCCAGAACACGTTGAGCATCGCTTGGTAGTAGAGCATCGCCAACCCGGGATCCGTACCGACGTAGTCGACCCGCCCGAGCGCCTCCAGTGTGCTGGTGTGAACCTCCAGGACCTCCCGGGGCCCGCTGTAGAAGGAGTAGGCACCCGGCTGCCCGATACCCGGTGGCGGAACCATGATTCCGGCGGTGATGAGGGTGGCAGCGCGCTCTGTCGCCCAGCGGCCGCCCTGGCGGAGTCTGTCGGGGCTGTCGGAGCTCAGGTTCACCAGGACCTTGCCGGTGAGGTCCACGCCCTGCAGGGAGTCTTCCATCGCGGCATAGTCGAGCTGGCTGATCACCAGCAGGTTGCTCGCGGCTACGGCCTCGGCTGCCGTCGGAGCTTCAGCGGCCCCCGCGGCGATCAGGTGCGCGGCGCGGCCCGGAGTACGGTTCCAAACTGTGGTCGGGTGGCCCGCTGCGAGGAGGACTTCGGCCATCTTGGAGCCCATGGCGCCGAGGCCGATGACGGTGACTGCTTCGTGGTTCATGGGTCGATGGTGTGGAAGGCCGCTACGGATTCCCTACGGGTGTCGGCGGCGCTGGCTACTGTGACGGCGTGTACTTCGAGGTGCTCGGTCCGCTGGTCGTCCGGACGGACACGGGCGAGCCGGTCGTGGTGCCCGACGCCAAGGTCCGCGTGCTGCTGCTCGATCTCCTGGTCAACTGTGGTCGTCCGGTGTCGGCCGATCGGTTGATCGACGACCTCTGGGGTGACCACCCACCCCGCAACGCGACCGGCACGCTGCAGGCGCGCGTCTCACAACTCCGTACTGCGCTCGCCCGGGCTGAGCCGGGCGCCCGGGCTCTGGTCGCCTTCGGGCCGGCTGGATACACGCTGGACGTGCCGGCGGAGGTTGTCGATAGCAACAAGTTCGAGGGGTTGCTGGATGCGGCGCGGGAGTCGTCGCAGCCGATGGAGCTGTTGCGGGAGGCGCTGGGGTTGTGGCGTGGTCCGGCGTACGCGGAGGTGGCGGACAGCGAGTTCGCGCGGGCCGTCCGGGATCGGCTGGAGGAGCAGCGGCTGACGGCGGTGGAGTCGCTGCTCGAGATCCGGGTCGTTGACGGGGGCGGGGTGCTCGGCGAGTTGGCAGAGCTGGTCAGGCGGCATCCGCTGCGGGAGAAGTTGCGAGGCGTCCACTTGCGGGCGCTGTACCGAGCGGGACGCCCGGAGGAGGCACTGAAGTCGTTCGCTGAGTTCCGGGAGTCGCTGGCCGACGAGCTAGGTGCAGACCCCGGCCCGGACCTGACAGCGCTACACCAGGCCATCCTCCGCCACGACCCCGCGTTGACAGGCTCCGCTGTGAGCAAACTGCCAACGCCGGTCTCCAAGCTGATCGGCCGGGAGGAGACGGTCGCCGAGGCACAGGCGCTGCTCGAACGGTCCCGGCTGCTGACGCTGGTCGGTCCGGGCGGGGTCGGCAAGACCCGGCTCGCCCTGGAGGTGGCACGAGCGGCCGGTGACACAGGGGTTTGGGTAGAACTGGCCGCTGTTCGGGAGGCGGAACTGCTGGATGCGGTGGCGGGTGCGGTTGGGCTGCGGGACGACGTGGTGAGGGTGCCCGCGGTCGGGCAGGAGGTGAGGAACCGGCTGGGTCGGGCGTTGGGGGCCAGGCCGGGGCTGGTGGTGTTGGACAACTGTGAGCATTTGGTGGACGCAGTGGCTGAGTTGGTGGGAGTGGTGTTGGCTGCGGCGCCTGGGGTGCGGGTGCTGGCGACTAGTCGGGAGCCGTTGGGGGTCGCGGGTGAGCACCTGCTGGAGGTGAGTCCGCTGGAGGCGGCTCCAGCTGCGCAGCTCTTTCGGGAGCGGGCAGAGGCAACCGCCGGAGTGGTCGACGATGCCGAAGCGGTGGCGGCGGTCTGCCGTCGGTTGGATGGGATTCCGCTGGCATTGGAACTTGCGGCGACTCGAGTGCGGGCGCTCGGAGTACGGGGTCTTGCGGAGAAGCTGGATGACCGGTTCCGGCTGCTGGCGGGTGGGCGCGGAGTACCGGAGAGGCAGCGGACTCTTCGGGCAACCATCGACTGGAGTTGGGAGCTGCTGAGTGAGGACGAGCAGGTGCTGCTCCGGCGGCTCGCAGTACACGTTGACAGTTTCAGTCTGGAGGCGGCTGAGGAGGTCGGTGAGCTGCCGGCCGAAGTACTGACCCGGCTGGTCGATAGGTCGCTGGTCGTCGCCGGCAGCGGCCGCTACCGACTGCTGGAGTCGGTCGCCGCCTACAGTCTCGAGCGACTGGTCGAGGCCGGCGAGGAATCGTGGCTGCGGCGTCGCCATGCCGCGTACTACGTGTCGCTGGCCGAGCAGGCCGAACCGTATCTCCGTGGCGCCGACCAGCGGTTGTGGCTGGAGCGGCTGGACCTGGAGAACGCCAACGCTCGCATCGCGCTCGAGCACGCGTCGCCGGAGCAGGCGTTGCGGCTCGTGAACGCGATGACTTGGTACTGGTATCTCCGCGGCCGCCTGAGCGAGGCGAGACGGGCCTTGGCCACAGCACTCGAAGTACCGGGTCCAGTGACTGCTGCTCGCGCGGCTGCGACGGTTTGGCTGGTCGGACTGAACGCGACTGCGGCAGAGGGCAGCAACCTCACGGCGGCCAGTGCGAAGGCGCTCGAGCTCTACGACTCGTTGGATGATCCGCTGGGTCAGGCGCGGGCGGAGTGGTTCCTGGCGGCAACCCAATGGGCGTACGGGGATCGTGAGGTATTGCTCAGTCGGGTCGACCGGGCTGTCGAGACCTTCAAGCGGCTGGGTGATCGGTGGGGTTTGGCTGCGGCGCTCAGTACTCGGGCGCAGCTGTCGCTCACCCACGTAGATCTGGAGGGGCTGCAGCGGGACGGGCTGCGAAGCCTGGAGTTGTTTGACGAACTCGGGGATGACTGGGGCCGGTTGCAGGCGAACTACTCGCTGATCGTGGCAGCCGAGATCGCAGGGGACTATCCGACGGCCACTCGCCGGCTACAGGAGGCGCTGCGGCAGGCGGAGGAGCTGGGGATGTGGACGGAGGTGTCATTCCGTACTTCGGGACTCGGGCGGATCGCGATGCTCACCGGGGATTACGCGCAGGCTGATGAGTTGCACGAGCGGGCGCGACGGCTGGCGATCGAGCAGTCGAACAAGTCAGCGGAGGAGTACGCCGAGGTCGGACTCGGGATGACCGCGCGGCGCCGGGGTGAACTCGACAAGGCGGAGCTGCATCTCGCCAAGTGGCTCGGGTGGCTGCGGCAGGTGGGTGGCTCGTCGGGGGTCGCTTTCATCCTCAGCCAACTCGGCTACATCGCCGAACAACGTGGAGACCACGCGACAGCTCTTCAGTTGCACGAGGAAGCGCACGCCACCGCGGTCACCACAGGAGACGAACGAGCAGTCGCACTCGCTTTGGAGGGTCAAGCAGGTGCCCATGCCGCGGCCGGACGACCCCTGGAAGCACTAGAACTTCTGAAAGAGGCCGAGAGGTTGAGGGACGGTGTGGGTGCGCCGTTGCCTCTGAGCGAGCGGTTCGATGTGGAGAGGATTGCCAAACGGTGATGGTCGGGTTTGATCCGGTGAACCGCTCGTGGGTCGAGGCGGGCGAGGGTATCGAGCGGGTGCCCGCGTTGGACGGGGAACTGTTGCTCGACGAAGGTAGTCGGGAAGCGGTGGCGTGGGATGCGGGGCGGTCTGTCCATCGGGTGCCTGAGGCTGTGTTGCGGCCGGGGTCGGTCACCGACATTCAGGTGATGGTGGGGTTCTGTGCCCGGCTGGGGATCGCGGTGG
>NZ_DASRXP010000260.1:0-6236 GCF_035687465.1 Kribbella sp. | reverse complement strand
GGGAGCGTCCACCGGTGGCCGACCGCTCTGTTTTCGGGCGGTTGGCTGCCGACTTCCGCGCCCGCGCCGGGGAAGACGTGCGGGTCGCCATAGTCAGCAGGCTACCCCGACTACCACTCGAGTCACACGTGTCACACGCCGGTCACACTGCCCCTTCCGTAGCGTCACGGCGTCGCCACGCGGGGAGTTTCAGACGCCGGTGACCCCGTCAAGGTGTTCGCGGAGGAGATCGGCATGGCCGCAGTGGCGGGCGTACTCGCCGATCAGGTGGAGGTAGATCATCCGCAGGCTCGACTCCTCGTCGCGGATCATGAAGCGGTCGTCGAGGGACCGGCCCGCGGCCGCCTTGTCGGACAGCTCCCACTCCGCGATCAGCCCCTCGTACTCCGCTTGCGCGCGGCCGGCGTCGATGAGTTCGAAGTCCGCGTCCTTGCCCAGCGACGGATCGAAGACCGGCTCGGCCGGGTCGTCCGGCGTGAAGAGGATCCGGAACCAGATCCGCTCCACCTTGGTGAGATGCCGGATCAACCCGAGCAACGACAGGTTCGACGGCGGGGACGGCCGCTGGGCCAACTGCTCGGCGGCCAGCCCGCTGCACTTGTGCAGCAACGTGGCCCGGTAGAAGTCCAGCCACCCCGCCAACAGTTCGCGCTCCGGCGCCACGAGCGAACCGTCGGGCCGTTCCACCTCAGGTGCAGTCCAAGTCATCGCAGCATCATCACCGCCCCGGGGTCACAGGACCAACTGCGGCAGCCTGGACAGGCGGGGCCCACCCTGGCCTGGGGATGATGCAGAACGGATGACCGGCTGGGTCCTCGAAGACATTGCCGGACAGTTTGCGAGCGCCCAGAGCCAGGACAGCAGGTTCGGCCGCTGCCACGTCGTCGACCATCACGTCGAGATGGAACTGCTGCGGGTGGGCCGGATCGGGCCACCGAGGTCTCTGGTGGTCCGGAGCGAGTTGGAAAGCCAGCCCGGAACTGCTGCTGTTCGCGGCGACCACCACCCAGTCCTCACTCTCGTACGTGATCGGCAGGCCGGTGAGTTCCGAGTAGAACCGCGCAAGCACCGCGGGATCAGGGCAGTCGATCGCCACATGGTGAAGTCTTCCAATCATGCCGTCATCATCACCGCCGCTGGTGCCGGACAACAGGTCCCGCTGGATCACTCGGCGTACAAATACTTGAGGCCTTGCTTCAGGTAGGTGCGGGGATTCGTGTCGAGGTGGGTCACCCAGGCAGGGGCGGTCTCGCCTCGGAGCCAGGCGTAGCGGGCCAGCGCGTAGCCGTACATCGGCTCGGTGAGGTAGCCGAGCCGGCTGGTCTGATAGCTCCGGTCCGACTGGCGGAACTCGAAGGCAGCGTTCGCGTTGAAGACGCCCATCCCGAAGAACACCGTGAACAGATCGGTCAGCGGCTCACCGTCCCGCCGCTCCCGATCGATCCGCTCCTCGCCCAGCAACCGTTCGTGGCCGAGTTCGTGCGCGATCGTCGCCACCAGCCCGACCGGCTCCCGCGCCTGCCCCAGGTGCACAGTGATGACGGTCAGCCCGTCGCGGGTCTGCCAATGTCCCGCCGCCCGCCGATGCCGATACTCCAGCGAGACGGAATCCAGCAGCTCCTCACCCTCCTCGGGCTCGAACTCGAGCAGCACCCGATCGGCCGGCACCCCCAGCCGCGTGCAAACAGTCTCGAAGACAGCCCGTACGTCGTCCTCGGTGCCCGCGTAGTCCGCTGGGAAGAAGGAGATCTCCGGCAGCGCGACCGGCCCCCGCAGTACCGCGTCACCGAACTCGGAGACGAACCAGTCCAGCGACTCTTCGATCCAGAGCTGTTCCTCCGACCGCACCGGGCACTTTGCCCTGCTCCACCACATCCGGACCACCCCCTCCCGAGACCGCACCTGGCGACTAGGACGCGCTCCCGCCTGCAAATGGTTGCCTGTCTCAGGATGTGTAGCGGAGTCTCACGAAGTGGGATTGCTGCTGGCGCATCTACCGGGCCTTTGGTTACCGTCTTCAGCAGGTCATGAGTGTCAGCGTCAAGCCCCGGCTCGCTGGCCGGCAACCCTCCTCCGCGGTGGGGTGCCCCGGGTGAGGACCCGGCCGTTCGGAACACCCCGATCGGCAAGCGCGGACCACCGGGAGCAAACCATGTCGATCCTCTCCATCCTCGAGCCTGCCAACACGAGCACCGCTCGGCCGACCATCGCCCGGCTCACCACCGGCAACATCCCCGCCACGGTCGGGTCGGACCTGTTGGTGCCGCTGGCCGACGGCCGGGTGACGGACTACGCGAACTTCGACCATGGAGCCAGCGCGCCCTGTCTGGAGTCGGTGCGAGCTGCCGTCGAGGCCGCGCTGCCGTCGTACGCGTCGGTGCATCGCGGCAACGGGTACGCGTCCCGGATCACCACCCAGTGGTACGAGCGGGCCCGCCGCGAGGTGCACACCTTCGTCGGCGCCAGCACGGATGACCAGGTGATCTTCACCCGGCAGACCACCGACGCCCTGAACCTCCTGGCCCGCGCGGTACCGGCCGACGCCACGGTGATCGTGTTCGAGTCCGAGCACCACGCTGCCCTACTCCCCTGGCCGACCGAGCGCACCATCCGTCTGGCCGCGCCGACGTCGACCACAGCCGCAGTCACGGCAGTCGCCGACGCACTGCGCACCGCACCGGAGGGACCGCGCCTGGTCGTAGTCACCGGCGCCTCCAACGTGACCGGCGAGATCTTCCCGATCGCCGAGATCGCCGCAGTAGCCAAGGCTCACGGCGCCCGCGTCTGCCTGGACGCCGCACAACTCGCACCGCACCGCGTGGTCGACATCGCCCAACTGAACGTCGACTGGGTCGCCCTGTCGGGCCACAAGCTCTACGCCCCGTACGGCGCGGGCGCGCTGATCGGCCGCGCCGACTGGCTCAACGCAGCTGACCCGTACCTCTACGGCGGCGGCGCAACCGCCTCTGTCACCGGCGACGAGACCGTGTGGAACCAGGGCCCCGCCCGGCACGAGGGTGGCTCCCCCAACGTCATCGGCGCGATCGCCCTGGCCGCGGCGTGTGCAGCGATCACCAAGCACCGCGAGGCGATCGAGCAGCACGAGCGCAGCCTGCTTGCCCGGCTCCGCACCGGACTGGCCCAGCTCCCCGGCGTGAACACCTACTCGCTGTTCGGCGAAGAGGCGGACCGCGTCGGCACGGTCTGCTTCACCATCGAGGGCTTGAGCTCGACCCTTGCCTCCGCGGCGCTGTCAGCGGAGTACGGCATCGGCGTGCGGGACGGCAAGTTCTGCGCGCACCCGCTGGTCGGCCGCCTGCTCGCAGACTCCCCCGAGCACGGCACCGCCATCCGCGCCAGCCTTGGCCTCGGTACTACGCGCGAACACGTCGACCGCCTGGTCGCCGCAGTCCGCACCCTGGCCACCAACGGCCTCACCTCGGAGTACGAGGAGTCCACCCACGGCTGCCAGCCCGCCAACGACCCCCGCGACCTCGAGGCCCCTCACATCTGGTGAACCTCAGCCCACAGGGTTCAGCCCTGTGTGGTGAGCGGCGAACGCCAGGAGGTCGGCCCATTCGGAGGCGACCATGGCGGCGGGTTTGCCGAAACCGTGGCCGGTGTTGACCTCGATGCGGGTCAGGACCGGCGATGCACCGGCCTGAACGTGTTGCAGGCTCGCCATGAACTTGTGGCTGTGGAGCGGGACCACGCGGTCGTCGTGATCACCGGTGACCACCAGCGTCGCCGGGTACGACGTACCGGGCCGCAGGTTGTGCAGCGGGGAGTAGGCCAGCAGGTCCTCGAACTGGTCGGGGTCGTCGGGCAGCCCGAAGTCCGAGGCCCAGGCGGCTCCGACGGTGAAGAGATGGAAGCGCAGCATGTCCATCACGCCGACCCCCGGCAGCGCCACCGCGAAGAGGTCCGGCCGCTGCGTCATCACCGCGCCGACCAGCAGCCCACCGTTGCTGCGGCCGTGGATCGCCAGCTGCTGCGGGGTCGTCACCTTGTTCTCCTGCAGGTGCTCGGCCACGGCGATGAAGTCGTCGAACACGTTCTGCTTGTTCTTCAGCCGGCCCTCGTCGTGCCACGCGCTGCCGTACTCACCGCCGCCCCGCAGGTTGGTGATCACCAGCACTCCCCCGGCCGCAAGCCACGCAGGCCAGCCCGGCTTGTAATCCGGCAGGATCGGGATGTGGAAACCGCCGTATCCGTACATCAGGGTCGGCCGGGGCTGCTCGAAGTCCAGGTCGGCCCGGCTGATCAGGAAGTACGGCACCTCGCGGCCCGGCGCGATCCGCCGGGACACCGTGATCTCCGGCGAGGTGAACCCGCCCGCCCCGCCGGCGACCAGTTCCGGTAGCGCGCGGGATTCCCCAGAGGCGGCGGACACGACGTACGAGAGGGTCGGTTCGGTGGTCGAGGAGAGGCCGATGAAGAGCTCGTCGTGCTTGGTGCTCGCGGACACGTCGACCACTCCGCCGCCGGGAAGCGGTACCGGCCTGGCGTTGCCGCCATCGAGGTCGTACAAGGTCAGGACCGGCTGCGCGTCGATCAGCGCCAGCGTGGCGAGGCCGGCCGACGTACCGAAGACGGTCTGCAACGCGCCCGCGCCCTCGGGGATCAGGTCGGTGAACGTGCCGTCGAGGCCGCAGCTGACCACTCGGCCGCGCGGGGCGTCGCGGGTGGTGCGCAGTACCAGGCGATCGCCGGCCATCCGGACGAAGTGGTGCTCCGCCTCGAACTCGTCGATCAGCTTGATCGGCTCCCCCAGCCCGGTATCGACGATCGGGTAGACCCACAGGCGGGTGTCGCGGTCGGTGCCCTGGGTCAGGTGCACCACCACGTACCGGTCGTCGTCGGTGACCTCGGGCCCGATGAACAGCCGGTCGTCGTCCGGGAAGGTGACGATCAGTTCGTCCTCGGACTGCGGCCTGCCGAGCCGGTGCAACTTGAGCTGGGCGCCGCTCAACGGCTTGGTCTCCGTGCCCTCGCTCCGCCCACCGGCGGGGAAGTGCAGATACAGGTACGCCGAGGAGTCCGGCAGCCATGTGGCTACACAGAACTTGGCCTCGGTGACCACGTCGTCGAGCTCCGCGCCCGTGGCAATGTCCAGCAGCCGGAAGGTAAGCCAGTCGCTGCCGCTCTCGTTGATGGCATAAGCGAAGTACCGGCCGTCGGGACTGACGGTGTAGCTGCCGAGCGAGTCGGTGCCGTCGGCGGACAGCGTGTTCGGGTCGATCAGTACCCGGCCGCCATCCAGCAACTGCTCCAGCGACTCCGCGACGTAGATGACGTCCTGGGCCTGGGTGCCATCGTTGCGGCCGACGAAGAACCAGCCGGACTCCTGGGCAGGAACGCCTGCCCGCGGACGGGCCAGGATGGCCGACATCGTGCGCTGGAACCAGGCCCGCTCGGGGTAGGTCGAGAGCTCTGCCTCGGTGCCCTCGTTCTGGCGGCGGACCCAGTCCTTGGTCTCAGCGGAGTCGGCATCCTCCAGCCAGCGGTACGGGTCGGCGATCTCTCGTCCGTGCAGCGTCTCGACCAGATCGTCGCGACGGCTGTCCGGGTACTCAGCGGCGGTCATGGGCACAACGTAGTCGCCACGGGCAAAACAACCTCAGGGTGCAGGCGAGAGCTCGCCTGATCATTCGCCCCCTTTTCACCCTCGCCAACTGCCCACAGTGACGGCGATCCTCGATGGTGAAAAGGGGGCGAATGATCAGGCGGGCTTGCGGCGCGGTGGTTGGGGGTTTCTAGCCTGTACAGCGACTGGGCAGGGCGTGCACTTAAGAGGCCGGGTGCAGGTCCTTGGTCCAGAGGATCTTGCCGTACAGGTCGCGCAGGGAGGCGGTGAAGACCTCGCTGCGCGGGTCGATCGCGACATGGCCGAAGAACTGGTTGCCGCCGCTCGGCGGCTGGTTCGGGAAGTCCGCCGCCTTCACGAACTCGACCTTCGGGCCGAAGGTGGAGTCCATCGGGTTCGGCCCGAAGGTCCCCGCGTTCACCGGACCGGCGACGAGCTCCCAGAACGGGTCGAAGTCGGTGTAGGCCGCGCGGGACGGGTCGTAGTGGTGGGCGGCGCAGTAGTGCACGTCCGCCGTCAGCCAGACGGTGTTGCGCACCTTCCGCCGCTTGAACTGGCTCAGCACCCAGGCGATCTCGTGCTCACGACCACCGGGCGCGCCGGCCAGACCGTTCGCGACGGCCTCGATCTCGGTGCCGTCCGGGACCAG
>NZ_DASRXP010000259.1:0-10856 GCF_035687465.1 Kribbella sp. | reverse complement strand
CGCGTCGAGCCCGACCGGCCCTTGTTGCAGGAAGATCTGCTCGAATCCGACGGACAGCACGTCGCCGAGCCGGAGGATGAGCAACAACACGATCACCGGCCGGATGGTCGGCAGAGTGACGTGCCACAGCTGCCGCATCCGGCCGCCACCGTCGACGGCGACCGATTCGTAGAGCTGGGTGTCGACCCGCGACATCGCCGCCAGGAAGATGATCGTGCCCCAGCCGGCGTCCTTCCAGATCACCTGCGAGGTGATCAGCGGAATGAAGAGGTCGGGGTTGCCGATGATGCTGAGCAGCGGCAGGTCGTGCACGCGGGCCCAGGTGTTGTAGAGGCCGGCGTTGCCGAGCATGTGCTGGAAGATCGCGACCACGATCACCCAGGACATGAAGTGCGGCAGATAGAGCACCGACTGGGCGATCCGCTTCAGCCGCTCGCTCATCAGCGAGTTGAGCAGCAGCGCCAGCCCGATCGGCACCGGGAAGACCAGTACCAGCTGGACGAACGAGATCACCAGGGTGTTGACGAGCGCGTTGACGAACTCGGGATCGCCATCGATGACGATCCGGAAGTTGTCGAGGCCGACCCACGGTGATTCGGGGATGGTCAGATAGGGCTGGTAGTCCTTGAAGGCGATCACGTTGCCGAGCAGCGGCACGTAGTGGAAGAGGATCAGCAGCACGATCCCCGGCAGGCCGATCAGGAGCAGGAACCGGTCCCGCCAGAACCGCTGCGCCGACGACTGCTGTTTGCCACCGGCAACCGGTGGATCAGCCGCCTTCGACGAGGGCCGCGCTCGACGCGGCAGCACGGTGACCACTAGCCGGCTAGTTCCTTGCGGATCTGGTCGCCGCCGCGGCGTCGCCAGTTCGCCACGGCTTCGTCCCAGCTGTCGATCGGCTTGCGCCCGGACACGATGTCGAGCTCGGCGGCGTTGATCAGCTTGTCGAGCTCGTCCGCCTTGCTGATCGACGTCGCGGAGTACAGGGCGGCCGCGGGGTTGGCCAGCAGGTTCGGCACGATCTTCTCCTGGTACGCCCGTTGCGCCTTGACCCGCTGCTCGGTCGACGGGCCGAGCACGTGCGGCGCGTCCGCGACGTACTCGAGCGGGAGCTTGACCTGGGTCTCCCCCACGCCGGTCCGCTCCGGTACGTCGCCCTTCCAGGTGTAGTCGGTGCCCTCCACGCCGAAGCGGCGGAACATGTACTCGCTGGTGCCGAGGGGTGCGGCCAGCCAGTCGCAGATCCGGAGGAGTTGCTTGATCCGGTCCGGATCGGCCTTCTTGAAGGCGGTCAGCGCGAAGATCGCGGTGCCCTCGCGCTGGACGGGCTTACCGCCGTCGAAGCCCGGTACGGCCATCGCACCGACCTCGACCGGGTAGGTGTCGGCGAGGATGTCCCAGGCCGCGTAGCCGTCGGAGTTGAGCGCGATGGTGCCGTTGCCGAACAGGTCGCGCAGTTGCAGCTTGCCGCCGATCGCGTCCGGGTGGAACACCCCTTGCTTGACCAGCTCGGCGGTGCGGGCGACGGCTTCCTTCCGCTCCGGGACCTCCAGTTCGGAGACGAAGCTGTCCCCGTCCTTCTTCCACACGTTCGGTACGCCGAGCATGTTGCCGATGAAGGTGATGACGCCCTTGGGACTGCCGAACGCCCACTTGTTCGCCTTCGCGTCGGTGAGCCCGCGGGCCACCTCGCTGAACTCGGCGAAGCTGACCGGCGCCGGGTTCAGGCTGCGCGCGGTGATCAGGTCCTGGCGGCTGAACATGATCGTGCCGATCACCGACCGGGAGATCGGCAGGGCGTAGATGCCGCCCTTGTACATGGCCGGCAGCCAGGAGTCCGTCGGCAGGTTCGCGAGGAACGGGTAGTCCCGGATCGCCTTGCCGGACACGAACTCCGTGAGGTCGGCGCACAACCGGGTCAGCATCTCCGCCCGGTTCGGCAACTTCGCCGCGATCAGCATCAGGTCGGGCAGGTCACCGCCCGCGATCACGGTGGAAAGCTTGCTCACATAGTCGGCGGCCGGCGTCATCGTGATGTCGAGGTTCGCGCCGATCCGGTCGTTCAGCGCCTTCCAGTACGCGTTGCTGCCGACACCCGGAGGTGCCGGGTTGAACATGTTCGTCAGGATGCTGACGTCACCCGCACCAGCGCCCGGCTTGTCCTTGTAGGCGTCGATCAACTGACGCGGGTACTTGAAGTAGCCGGCCATCACGCCGTCGGCCGTCGCCGCCAGGTCTGGTTTGACCAGCCCGTACGGGACGTAGTCGGGCGCGGTCACGTCGGCCGTCGCCTTCACGCTGCCGGGATCGGAGGATCCACCACAGCCTGCCAGTACGGTGCCGGACGTCATCGCGAGCAGCCCCGCACCGCCGGTCATCCTGAGGAAGTGCCGCCTGCTGACGTCGGTGGACCGCATGGCCTGTCTCCTGTCACATCGTCGATTGGTGGAGCTCGGGCAGCGACAGCACGCTTCCGTACTCCGTGAGGGCGGTCGCCAGAGCCGGGTAGTCGTACTCCTGCACGGGCCGGCCGGTCCGCAACGCCTGGGCCAGCAGTTCACCGCCGGCCTCGCCGAGCATCCCGTAGTTCGGTTCCATCCGGGCCGAGAGATACCCGACATGACTGGCGGAGAAGCAGATCGGCACGACCAGATTCTCGATCCCGCCTTCTGCCGGGAACAGGCATTCGGCGGGCATTTGGTACAGGTCGACCGGGCCGTTCTTCTCGGTGCCGGTGACCGTTCCTTCGCCGACGATGGTGTCGTCGCCTTCCGCGTAGTACTGCACGATGTGGCAGTCGACGCCGTAGTTCCAGCAGCAGACCGCGGTGTCCTTGGTGTTGCCCGGACGCCGTAGGTCGTGCTGGGTGAGCACTGTCTGACCGACCATCCGGCGCGCCTCACGAATGTAGAGCGCGTGCGGAAACCCTTGTCCGTAAGGGCTGTCGATGAACTCGTCGGGTGGCAGACCGAACTGCCGCGCGTCTTCCCGGAAGGACTCGGGCAAGGACGGATCGTTGGCGAGCCAGTAGAGCATGCCCTGATGCCAGCGAACGTGCTCGGCGATCACCTCGTCGCGCCGTTCCCAACTACCGTCGGGGTAGTCCCACGACGCACCGGGCAGGTCGAAGCCGATGAACAAGGCCTGGTTGGTCTGGTACTTCGTGTTCGGCAGCAGCGCAGTGTGCGTGACGATCGAGGACAGACCGGGGAGCTGACGTTGCTCGAGCAACTGGCCGAGATACGTGTAGAGCTTGGGATCGTAGTCGTCAGGCTTCGGGAACGGCATCCGGTCCGGACCCTTGTCGAGTACGCCGCGGAAGTTGTACGCCTGCACCTTCTGGTCGCCCTCGCCTGCCGCGAGCCGCGGTACGGGCTTGATCGGGTAGAGGGTGTTCGGCCGGAATCCCGGCCGCCGGAATGCCCGGTTTGGCAGGAATCCGCCGAGCGGTTCGTCGTACTGGCTCGCCGGTTCGCGACCCACGGCGTACGGGACGCCGGCCGCGGCCAGCAGATCGCCCTCGTACGACGCGTCGACGAAGGCCCGTGCTCTTCGCCAGCCCTGGCTGGTGCGGATCCCCTGGATGCGGCCGCCCCTGACTTCGACATCGGCGGGACCGGTGATCCGTTCCTTCACCAAGACCTCTGCGCCGGCCTCGTCGAGGAGCCGCTGTGCCACTCTTGCCGCGACCTTCGGCTCGAAGCGGTACTCGGGTCCGTCCAGGCCGTACTCGGCGCCGATCTCCTGGAAGAACCTGGCGCTCAGGCCGGCGAGGGCCGGCAGGGTGTTCGGGGTGTCGCTCTTCACCAGGCCGCCGGCAACGATGCCGCCGACGTGGCCGGTCGGTTCCAGCACCAGGCTGTGGTAGCCGCGCTGCTTGAGCCGGAGCGCCGCCATGATCCCGGCAAGGGTCGCGCCGTAGATGATGACGTCGTAGTCGTCGGTGGTCATCAGTCAGCTCGCCTTCACTCGCGGCTCGGGCGCCGCGTGGATCGGCGTCGGGCTTGCGGCCTGCGAGGGCCTGGTGCGTGCGATCTCGTCGGGCCAGCGGACCGGGACTCCGAGGGTGCCGGTCAGCAGGCGTTGGAGATCCTCGGTCTGCTGCTGTGAGTCAGCGACCGCATGGGGCTCAGTGTTGTTGGTGAGGCAATGGGCTGCGAGCGCACCGACGGCCTCACCGATGCTCCACTCGACCGGATGCAAGCGGTAGCAACCGTTGGTCAGGTGCGTGGTGCCGATGTTCTTGTTGGCAGGAAGCAGATTGCGCATCCGCTGCGGGACTAGAGCGCCGAGTGGCAATTGGAACGGGTACACCTCGAGGTTGACGTAGTTGACGCCGGCGGTGCTCGGATGCAGATCGATGTTGTAGTGGCCGACCCCGACGCTGTCGGCGAAGTACTGCGCGCCCGCTCCCTCCGGCCGATCCACCACGGCGATGTGCTGCTCCAGGATCGTGAACCTGGCCCGGATCCTGCGCGCTTCCCGGATGTACGCCGACTTCGCCAGACCGTCCGTGGTTCCGGTCAGGTCCGGGCGCAGGCGGAGCCCCGGATAACCGTGGCCGCCGTCGTGGCGGGCAGCCTCGGTCTGCATCCAGTACAGGTAGGACAGGGACAACTCGCGACACCGCTGCAGGGCTCGCTGCCGGGCCTGCTCGTCGATCCCGGGGCCGATCAGCGCGGCTTCCCAGTAGTCGATGTTCGGCCAGTTCACCAACGAGATGTCGGTGTCGATCACCGCGGGGTCGAACTGGCTGCGGGCGCGGATCCGGCGGAAGTGCCAGAGGTCGGCGGCCAGCGGGAGATCCATGTCGACCTCGAAGATCCGGTTCTCCTTACCGGACATCGTGCGGATGTCGATCTTCTTCCAGGACAGCTGCGGACTCGGCCAGAACGGATCGACGTGGGTCTTCCAGTGGTCGTACGAGGCCGGCTTGTCGATCACGTGGTCCTCCCCCGGCCGGTATTCCAGCGGGAAGCACCAGGTGATCGCCTGCTGGTCGTACGGATCGGCGACCTCGGCGGCGAACTGCTCACCGGTCTCGCTCTGCGCCTCCGCACCGATCACGTGCTCGACGCCCGCGAGCTCGAGCAGGTCGCCCAGTTCTGTCGCGTCCACGACCAGGGGCGCGGTGATCTCGACCTGCTCGCCGGTCCGGGTGCTCTCCAGCGTCACCGAGGTGACGCGGTCGCCGTCGGTCGCGGCGGCAACCGGTACGTGCTCTACGAGGACCGTGATGCGGCCGGCCGAGAGGTACGGCGCGAGCAGTTCGTCGATGACGGCGACGCCGACGCGTGGTTCGTGGCAGAGCCTGCTGACGTTCCCCAGACCGGGATTGAGCTTGGGCTCGGCCTTCGGACCGGGCCGGAGCGGGTAGTTGCGCCGGTAGTAGTCGCGCACCCTGGTCCGGAGCTCGCGGTAGCCGGACGAGATGTGCTCGGTCTCGATCCAGGGGTGCTCGTCGGACGGCACGGCCTGCGCGGTCAGCTGACCGCCGAGCCAGTCCGTCTCCTCGGTCAGCAGCACCCGGTGTCCGAGCTTGGCCGCGGTCAGCGCCGCCGCCACCCCACCCAGGCCGCCGCCCACCACGAGCAGGTCGGTAGTCAGATCTCTCACAACCATGCCTCACATCTGCTAATAGATTAGCGCGACGCCTTCGACGTGCGTCTTGTTGAGATGTCGATCACGGTACAGACGAGTGACCAGGGTGTGTCAATAGCCTGCAACCGTTGGGTTTTAACCCGCCTTTCACTGGCCTGTTGTATTTGCTGATTATTAGCAGTAGACAGTTCCCATGACAGCTGCGCTTCCGGGTCTGCGCTATTACCAGCTCCCCTCCGCGAGTGAGCCCGCCGATCGGCTGCAAGTCGATCTGGTGGTCTACGGCGCCAGCTCTGGCGGTGTGGCGGCTGCGCTTCGTGCCGCCCGAGCCGGATTGGACGTGATGTTGCTGGCCTTCGACGACCACGTCGGTGGGATGAGTGCCTCAGGCCTCGGGACCACCGATGTCGGCAATCCGACCGCGGTCGGTGGACTTGCCCGGGCCTTCTACCGGGAAGTCGCCGCGGTCTACCGGGCGAGCGACCCGCACTGGAGTGTGGAGGCCCATGTCGCCGAGGAGATCTTCCTTCGCTGGTTGGACGAAGCCGAAGTACAGGTTCGCTATCGGCGGCATCTGCGGGAGGTGATGGTCGAGGCCGGCCGGATCGTCGAGCTGACCACGGATGACGGCAGCAGCTACCAGGCCACGATGTACGTCGACGCTTCGTACGAAGGCGATCTGCTGGCCGCGGCTGGGGTTTCCTACGCAGTTGGCCGGGAGCCGAGTACGCAGTACGGGGAACCACTCGCGGGGGTTCAGCGCAGTACCAACCATCAGTTCCAGCGGCCGGTCGACCCGTACGTCGTACCGGGGCGACCGGAGAGCGGTTTGCTGCCGGGGATCTCGCCTGATCCGCATGGTGCGATCGGGTCCGGGGATCGCCGCCTGCAGGCGTACAACTTCCGGCTGCATGTCACGAACAGCCCTCGGCGGCTGCCGTTCCCGAGGCCCGAGGGGTACGACGCGTCGCGGTACGAACTGCTGCGGCGCTACCTCGAGGCGGGGGTCTACGAGTTGTACGGACGGACCACCCCCGTGCATGGCACTGTGTTCGACATGAACAACCACGGAGCCTTCTCCTCCGACCACATCGGGGCGAGTGACGACTGGCCCGAGGCCGGTTATGCCCGCCGGGAGGAGATCTTCCAGGACCACGTCCGCTACCAGGCCGGTCTGCTGCACTACCTGGCCACGGATCCCGGCCTGCCTGCGGAGATCCGGGAGGCGACGGGTGCGTTCGGGTTGGCTCCGGGGGAGTTCGGCAACACCTCGCACTGGCCACATCAGCTCTACATCCGCGAGGGTCGGCGGATGGTTGCCGGGCATGTGATCACTCAGCACGAGGCGAGTGGGCGGAGCGCAGTACCGGATCCGGTGGCGCTGGCGTCGTACGTGATGGATTCGCACAACGCCAAGCGGGTGCTGGTCGACGGCGTACCGGTTAACGAGGGCAACGTCCAGGCGCCGCTCGCGCAGCCGTTCGGGGTCTCGTACCGGTCGATCGTGCCGCGGGCAGGCGAGTGCGAGAACCTGCTGGTCGCGGCGGCCGTGTCCGCCTCGCACGTTGCGTTCTCCTCGGTCCGGATGGAGCCGGTCTTCCTGGCCGTCGGCGAGGCCGCCGGCTGCGCGGCCGTCCACGCGATCGAGTCCCGGGTGGCGGTCCAGGACCTGGAGTACGACGTACTGCGTGGCGACCTGAGCGACTCGGGCTCCATCCTCGACTGGCCACGTGGGGAGGCTGCGTGAGTACCTCGCGGAAGAGCGCGTCCCGGCAGGCCGATGTCGCCAGAGCCGCCGGGGTGTCCCAGTCGACGGTGTCGATGGTGATGAACGGGACCGCCGACCTCGGCCGGATCTCGGTCGACACCCAGCGCCGCGTGCTGAGCGCGGCCCGCCGACTGCAGTACGAGCCGACCGGCCAGCGTCGTGCGGCCGTGCGGGCGACCCCGCATCTGCTCGGGGTGCACACGTTCGAGCCGATCTTCCCGACCAGTTCGCGGGACTACTACTTCGAGTTCCTTCGCGGGATCGAGGAACAGGCCGCGGCCGAGGGCTGCAACCTTGTCCTGTTCACCGCCTCACCGAACGACGAGGGCGTCCGGCGGATCTACCGGGACGACACCAACGGACTTCAGCAAGCGGCCGGCAGCCTCCTGCTCGGTCATCACGCCGATCGCGACGATCTGGCTCGCTTGGCAGCCGAGGGCTATCCGTTCGTCTATGTCGGCCATCGCGAGGTGCCGGGGGCTGAGATCAGCTACGTCGGTGGTGACTACCGGACAGCCACTGGTCAGATCGTCGACGACCTGGTCGCACTCGGGCATCGCACCTTCGCCTACCTCGGGGAGGAGACGCGGGACGAGCCGCAGGTCGATCGGTGGACCGGATTCGCCGGAGCGCTGGAGCGGTTCGATCTGCCGGTGCCGAAGCCTATCTTCGACCACCCGTCGGGGCTGACGACCGGGTGGCTCGACGAGGCGCTCACCGCCGGTACGACGGTGGTGCTGGTCGAGTCCGTCAGCCTGCTCCGGATCCTGCTGGCGATGGCACGGCTGCGCGGGCTGGCGATTCCGGGTGATCTGTCCGTGGTCCTGCTGGTCGACGACGCGGCGAACGACCTCGGCCCGGCCTCCTTGGCGACCCTGCAGATCCCGCGGAACGCGATGGGCCGGCGCGCCGTCCGGCTGCTGACCAACCTGCTGACCGATCCGGACGGCGACTACGACCGGCAGATCCTGCTGCCGTGTGCGCACTCCCTCGAAGGCACTGTCGGCCCACCCCGCTGAGGTGTGCCTCCGAGCGACTTGTGGAGGGCGGCTGTATAAATGGACAAACCATGAGCTTCCATGCCGCAGTCTTCATCGCGACCAGCCTCGACGGATTCATCGCCCGGCCCGACGGCTCGATCGACTGGTTGACCAGCCGGGGAGACAACGCCGGCGACACCGGGTACGACGAGTTCATGGCGGCGATCGACACCGTCGTCCTGGGCCGTAAGACCTACCAGACCGTGCTCGGCTTCGACTTCTGGCCGTACGACGGCAAGCAGGTCGAGGTCCTCAGCACCACCCTGGCGCCGGACGCGGACGAGCGCATCATCGTGCACCGCACCCTCGACGGCCTGGTGCAGACGCTCAACGACCGCGGCGCGAAGCGGATCTACACCGACGGCGGCCGGATCATCCAGACGTTCCTGCGGGCCGGCCTGTTGAACGAGCTCACCATCACCGTCATCCCGGTCCTGCTCGGCACCGGCATCCCGCTGTTCGGCGAACTCGACCACGACATCGCCCTGAACCACAACGCCACCCGCACCCTCGGCGCCGGCTTCATCCAGTCCGACTACACCATCCACCGCAACCCCAGCTGAGCTAATCCGTTTGATCGCTCGGGGCTGCGCCATCCAGAATGGCTCCTTGTGCCTGGAACCCGGGGGTTGTTCGCAGATGTGAGCCCCTTGCGGGAGTCGGTCGAGTTCCGCTGGCTCTGGGCCGGGCAGGCGCTGTCGTCGATCGGCAGCGTGATGACGATGGTCGCGGTCGCGATCCAGATCTACGACCTGACCAGTTCCTCGGTCGCCGTCGGCGCGGTGAGTCTGGCGAGCCTGGTGCCGACCTTGCTGCTCGGGTTGTTCGGCGGCTCGGTCGCGGACGCCGTGGACCGTCGCCTGCTGGTGCTGTTCACCGGCTCGGGGCTGATGGTGGTGTCACTCGTCTTCGCCCTGCAGGCCTTGCTGGACTGGCGTCAGGTCTGGCTGCTGTACTTGCTCACGGCAATCGCGGCCGCCCTGTCCTCGGTCGACACCCCGGCCCGGCGGACCTTCATCCCCCGCGTCCTGCCGCTCGAACGCCTTCCTGCCGCGGCCGCGTTGACCCAGTTGTCCATGCAGGTGGCGATCATCGCTGCGCCCATCCTCGCCGGAGTACTGATCGCCGCTGTCGGGCTCGAAGCGGCGTACGCCGTGGATGCGTTGACGTTCGTGGCCGTGCTCTACAGCGTCCGACGGCTGCCCCCGATGCCACCGGAAGGCGGCGGATCCGGGGTCGGGCTGCGGTCGGTGATCGAGGGACTGAAGTACGCGGCCGGCCACAAGCTGATCGGGATGATCTTCCTGATCGACCTCAACGCGACCGTGTTGGCGATACCGACAGCGCTGTTCCCGGCGCTCGCGGCCACACACTTCGGCGGTGGACCGCAGACGGTTGGCTACCTGTTCGCCGCCATCGGTGTGGGCGGGCTGGTCTCCGCAGTGCTGTCGGGACCACTCGGGCGGATCCGGCACCAAGGGCGGGCGATACTGATCGCTGTCGCGGTCTGGGGCGCGGCGATCGGCAGCGTCGGGTTGACCCGTTGGCTCTGGCTGGCGATGATCCTGCTCGCGCTGGCCGGTGCGGCGGACATCGTCACGACCGTTTTCCGGGCGACCATCCTGCAGACCAAGACGCCCGACGAGTTGCGCGGCCGGCTGAACGGTCTCGACTTCATCGTCGGCCTCGGCGGCCCCAACCTCGGCAATGTCCGCGCGGGCGGGATCGCGGGTCTGTTCGGTCCGGTCGCCAGCATCATCGCCGGAGGCGCCGCCTGCGTGCTGGGCGTCCTCGCGCTCACCGCCGCCTCGAAGCCCTTCCGCCAGTACGACGCCAAGGCCGACTGATTCCCCGTAGGCCTTGATCTGTAGTGCACTCCAGGTAGCAGGCTCTGAACTGCCAACAGATTTCAGAGAGTGGAGACAGCGAAATGATGAAGCGCCAACTCGGTCCGGATCGCCAGACGAGCGCGCTCGGGATCGGCACCTGGGCTATCGGCGGACCCTGGATCTTCGACGGCCGCCCGGCGGGCTGGGGTGCGGTGGACGACGACGAGAGCATCCGGATGATCCACGCCTCCGTCGCGGCGGGCGTCCGGCTCTTCGACACCGCGGACGTGTACGGCACCGGCCACAGTGAAAGCGTGCTCGGCCGGGCGCTGGCCCAGTTGCCGGCCGGAGTCCGCGACGAGATCGTGGTCGCGACCAAGTTCGGGAACGTGTTCGACGAGGTAGCCCGGACCGGCGGTGGTCAGGACATCAGCCCGGCCTACATCCGCCAGGCCTGCGATAACAGTCTGCGACGGCTCGGCGTCGAGTCGATCGACCTCTACCAGATGCACGGTGGAGTAGCGACGGCTGCAGAGGCGGCGCCGGTGGTCGAGGTGCTCGATCAGTTGGCGGAGGAAGGCCGGATCCGGACCTTCGGAACCAGCGTAGACGTGCCTG
>NZ_DASRXP010000258.1:0-12416 GCF_035687465.1 Kribbella sp. | reverse complement strand
AACGCCGCCAGAGCCCGGATATCGCTGATTGGGAAGGTTTTGGTGATCGCCACCAGGGTGACAGCGCCCCCGGGCCTTCCAGCCGCCTCACAGGCCTTCTGGATCCGTTCCCGGACCTGGCCCAGGTTGCCCCGCAGTTCTGCCTCGCGCTCCGAAGTCACGGGTGCAGCCTGACCAGACCCGCCATCCGCCCGCTGACGGGTCCCTCCCGCCGGTACGAGTACAGATCCTCGGACTCGATCGTGCAGCTGGTGGCGTCGATCACCCGCACGTCGAGTTCACCCAGCTGAGCGATCACGCCCGCCGCCACGTCGATGGACGGCGTCCCCCAGCTGGTCTCCGCGTACGAGGCGGGCGCGCGCTCGGCGACTTCGGCCCGCATCTCCGCGGGAACCTCGTAGCACTTGCCACAGGCGTACGGCCCGAGCACCGCGGTGATCCGCTCGGCTCCGAGTTCCCGCATCGCTTCCACAGTTGCCGGCACGACACCGGAGTACAGGCCGCGGCGGCCCGAGTGGGCGGCGCCGATGACGCCGTTGCCCGGGTCGGCCAGCAGGACCGGAAGACAGTCGGCCGCTCGGACGCAGAGAGCCACATCGGTGCGGGTGGTCACCAGCGCGTCCGCGGACGGCATCGGCAGCACCGGCAACTCGTCGCCCTCGGCGACCAGGTGGACGTTGTTGCCGTGGACCTGGCTGACCCGGATCACCGCTTCGGACCGGACCCGGAACTCGTCGGCAAGCAGGCGGAAATTCTCCGCGATCGCGGAGCCCTCATCCCCCGCCGCACTGCCCAGGTTCAGTTCGCCGTACGGCGCCTGGCTGGCTCCCCCGAAGCGATCGGTGAAGGCGAAGCGGACATCCTCGAGAACCTCGTCGTAACCGAACACGCCCCGAAGGTTACCCGGGCGGCGCCGACTACCTCAGACGGCGCCAGTTACTTCAAGAAGTCTGGGATGTCCAGATCATCGTCGTCGTTGTCGGCCTTGCGGGGCTGGCGCTGGGGTGCCGGCGGCTGCGAGGCCGGGGCGTTGCTCGGGCCGTGCGTCGGCCACGACTGCGTCGCCGGCGGGGAGGCCGGGGCAGGCGGCTGGTTGGTCTGCTGGTGCGCGGTACGGACCGGCTCGCCGGCCTGCGGCCGCGCGGAGTGGGTCGTGCCCGAGGCCGGGCGACCCTGGTCCGTGTGCGGCACCGGCACGGTGTCGTCTGTCGGCGTGCCCGCGGGGGGCTGCGTGTAGGGCGCGGCCGAGCCTGCATCGGACTGCTGTCCACTACCGGACTGCGGCGGCTGACCGGCAGGGGTCGACCCGTACGGCGGCTGCTGCCCGGACTGCTGACCCGGCTGGGACTGAGGCGGCTGGGCCGGCGTGCCCGGCGTCGGCGCGTTCTGCATCGGCGCCGAGTACGCACCCTGCTCCGGTACGGCGGGACGCGGCTGACCCTGGGTCGCCACATCACCGCCCGGGGCGGGCAGGCGGCTCTGCGGGCGGGCGCTGTTCATCGCCTGCTCGCGGCGCTTGGGCATCCCACCGTCGAAGCCGGCCGCGATCACCGTCACCCGGACCTCGTCGCCGAGGGCGTCGTCGATGACCGCGCCGAAGATGATGTTCGCGTCGGTGTGCGCGGACTCCGAGACGAGCTGGGCCGCCTCGTTGATCTCGAACAGGCCGAGGTCGGAGCCACCCGCGATCGACAGCAGCACGCCGTGCGCGCCCTCGATGCTTGCCTCCAGCAACGGCGAGGAGATGGCCGCCTCGGCGGCCGCGACTGCCCGGTCCTCACCGCGGGACGAGCCGATGCCCATCAGTGCGGAGCCGGCGTTGGACATGACGGCCTTCACATCGGCGAAGTCCACGTTGATCAGGCCGGGGGTGGTGATCAGGTCGGTGATACCGGACACGCCCTGCAGCAGCACCTGGTCGGCCTGCTTGAAGGCGTCCAGCACGGACACCGCGCGGTCGGAAATGGTCAGCAGGCGATCATTCGGAATGACTATCAGGGTGTCGACTTCTTCGCGGAGGGCGGCGATGCCGTCCTCCGCCTGGGTGGCCCGGCGCTTGCCCTCGAACGAGAACGGCCGGGTCACCACGCCGATCGTCAGCGCCCCGAGAGAACGGGCGATCCGGGACACCACCGGTGCACCACCGGTGCCGGTGCCACCGCCCTCGCCTGCGGTGACGAAGACCATGTCGGCGCCCTTGAGCGCCTCCTCGATCTCCTCCGCGTGGTCCTCGGCGGCCTTCTGGCCGATGGCCGGGTTCGCGCCGGCACCGAGGCCGCGGGTCTCCTCCCGGCCGATGTCGAGCTTGACGTCCGCGTCGCTCATCAACAGCGCCTGCGCGTCGGTGTTGATGGCGATGAACTCAACGCCCTTCAGACCGTGCTCGATCATCCGGTTCACGGCATTGACGCCGCCTCCGCCGATGCCGACGACCTTGATGAGTGCCAAATAGTTCTGCGGTGCCGCCACGTCCGCGCCTCTCGCCTCGTTCTGTTCCCGTTATGGCCAGTTGGCCGCCCGAGCTGCGCCTGCTCCCGGACTCTTCCGTTCGCCGATCCCCGTTGTCCGGCAGCCGGGCCCCTTTGTCCGGTAGCAAAGGGCCTGAACCTCAAGTAGATGGTTACAGTTATCTCAACTTTAGAGTGCTTCGCACGCTACGGGAGGAGATCCGGCAATGTCCACGCGCCTCGCCGCAGGTACCACGATGCTGTGCCCGTGTGGGCACGATCACTTCTTTTCCCCTTTGGTGACAGGGAGATCGGGCGCGGACACGTCGTAGACCTTGGCCTGGCGCCGCATCAACACGCTCAGTACTTCGGCCTTGCGCTCGCTGTCATCGGAGCTGCCCCAGACCACCTTCACTCCGGACGAGAGGTTGAGGGTGATCGAGTCCGGCGAGCCGGCCGAGATCGACTTCACCTGGGCCCGTAAAGGCACCGGCAGGGCGGCCGAAACCCTCACCACCGAACGGATCGTGACGTCGCGCCGGCTGCCGACCACCAGCGCCTCGGGCAGCCCGTCCGGCCGGTCCGGCACCGTTTTGAAGGTCACCCCGGTCGCGTCGACCAGTTCGAACTTGCTGCCGTCCGTCACCACCACGACCGGCACCCGCTCGGTGACCACGATCACCAGCTGGTGCGGCCAGGCCCGGGTCACCTGCGCGTCGGCGACCGCGGTCACCGTGCGCACCCGGTCCGCGATCGCGCCGAGGTCCACCTTCGCCAGCGGCGTACCGACCGGGGCGGCGGCGACCTGCGTGATAGTTGCCTCAGGCACCGTATCCAGCCCGGTCACCCGGACGCCGGTGACCGCCAGCGCGGACGAGTAGTAGAAAAGCCAGACGGTGATCCCGCCCAGCAGCACCAGCAGGCCGCCGATCGCCCAGGGCAGCCAGCCGCGCCATCGCACCAACCGTTGCCGGCGCGCGAACCGCTGCTGTGCCCGGGCCAGGTCAGTGCTTTGACTCATTCCCCCGTCACCACCGGACTCACTCGATCATCGCGGCGTTCAGCGCCGCCCGCTCGGCCAGCAGCCCGATCACTTCCGGTCCGATCAGCGTGACGTCGCCGGCGCCGAGGGTGACCACGAGGTCACCCGGTACGGCGAGGTCCGCGACCACCCGGGGCACCGCGGACCAGGACGGCTCGAACCGGACCTGGTCCGGCTTCAGCGGCACGTGGTTCGCGATCAGGGCACCGGTGATGCCGGGCTCGGGGTCCTCGCGGGCCGCGAACACGTCCATCACCACCACCTCGTCGGCCAGTGCGAGCGCCTCGGAGAACTGCGGGGCGAAGATCCTGGTCCGGCTGAACAGGTGCGGCTGGAAGCACGCGATCACGCGCCCCTCCCCCGCCACCTGCCGGGCCGCGGTGAGGTCCACGGCGACCTCGGTCGGGTGGTGCGCGTACGAGTCGAACACCCGGACGCCGTCCTCCTGGCCCTTGAACTCGAACCGCCGGCCGGTACCGGTGAAGGACGAGAGCCCCTCGGCCAGGTCCGCCGCGGAGAATCCGAGGCCCAGGCCGACGGTCAACGCGGCCGAGGCGTTCAGCACGTTGTGCTTGCCCGCCTGCTGCAACTGGACGATCGGCAACTTGCGGCCCCGGTAGACGGGCACGAACGACTGGACGGCACCGGTCGCGGTGATCTCCGTGACGCGGGTGTCGGCGTCCTCGGACTCGCCGTACGTGCGCACATCGATGCCGCGCTCGCGGGCGAACTCGGCGAGATCGCGCGCCCCGGCGTCGTCGTAGCAGATCACCATGAAACCGCCCGGGAGGACCCGGTCGCAGAACTGCCGGAAGGCGAGCCGGTAGCTGGCCTCGTCACCGTAGTTGTCCAGATGGTCCGGCTCGACCGACGTCACGATCGAGACCTCGGGACCGTAGGTCAGGAAGGACTTGTCGGACTCGTCCGCCTCGGCCACGAACAGGTCGCCGTTGCCGTCGTGCGCGTTCGAGCCGGACTCGTTCAGGTTGCCGCCGATCGCGTACGACGGGTCGACGCCGCAGTGCTGCAGTGCGACGGTCAGCATCGACGTGGTGGTGGTCTTACCGTGCGTACCGGCCACTGCGATCGTCCGGCGGCCCACCATCACCGAGGCCAGGGCCGCGGCACGAGGCAGGATCGGGATCCCGGCGGCGCGGGCAGCCACCACCTCCGGGTTCTCCTCGCGGATCGCGGTGGAGACCACCACGGTGTCCACCTCGGCGACGTGCTCGGCGGCATGGCCGACCCAGCAGGTGGCACCGAGCGCGCGAAGGGCGGCGAGCACCTTGCCGTCCTTGGCGTCGGAGCCCGACACCTCGATCCCGCGGGCGGCCATGATCCGGGCGATGCCGGACATACCGGCGCCGCCGATACCTACGAAGTGGACCCGGCCCAGCTTCTCGGCGGGCAGATTCGTGTCAGGGGCGGTGACGATCACGAAGCAGACCTCACCACATCGAGGATGATCTGCGCCAACTGGTCGTCCGCATCCGTACGAATCACGCCTTGCGCTGCAGTGGACATGGCCATCAGACGCTCGCGGTCGTGCAGAAGTTGCGGAACCGTCGCGCGAACCCAGTCCGGCGTCACGGTGGCGTTGTCGACGAGCAGCCCGCCGCCGGCATCGATCACCGGCTTGGCGTTCAGCCGCTGCTCACCGTTACCGATCGGCAGCGGAACGTAGATCGCGGGCAGTCCGACGCCGGACACCTCGGTGACCGTGTTCGACCCCGCCCGGCAGACCACCAGATCGGCGGCGGCGTAGGCGTAGTCCATCCGGTCAACGTACGACAGCACGCGGTACGGGTAAGGACCGGCCTGGGCGACCTCGAGCGTGTTCTTCGGCCCGATCGCGTGCAGCACCTGGATCCCGGCCGCCTGCAGATCCGCCGCGGCTCCCGCGAAGGCCTCGTTCAGCCGCTGAGCGCCCTGCGAACCACCCGTGACGAACAGGGTCGGCGCGTCCGGGTCCAGCCCGAAGAACTGCCTGGCCTCGGCCCGCAGTACGGCCCGGTCCATGGTCGAGATGGCGCGGCGGATCGGCAGCCCGACGTACCGGGCGTGCGGCAGGTCCGTGCCGGGGAACGAGGTGATCACGTTCTCGGTGCAGTAGCGGGCGGCGAACTTGTTCGCGATCCCCGGTACCGCGTTGCCCTCGTGCACGACGATCGGCGTCTTCCGGCGCCACGCGGCCACATAGGCCGGCGTGGAGACATAGCCGCCGAAGCCGACCAGGACGTCGGCCTTGGCCTCGTCCAGCACCTTGCGGGCCGCGCTCACCGAGGACAGCATCTTGCCCGGTACTGCGAACAGCGCGGGCGTCGGCCTTCTTGGCAAGGGCACCGGGGGAATCATTTCGAGCCGGTAGCCGGCCTCCGGGATGACCTTGGTCTCCAGGCCGCGCTCGGTCCCGAGGGCGGTGATCTGGATGGTCGGGTCGATCCGGCGCAGTGCGTCGGCGGTAGCGATCAGGGGGGAAGTATGGCCGGCGGAACCCCCACCGGCCAGAACGATGCTCGGCACAGCTTTCAACGCTCCCGCGTGTTCTCACGGCCGGTTCGGCCAGGTGTACGCCGCGAAGACAGCCACCCGAACAAAGGCCGCCTGGTCTCTTTCAGGGCGGCCTGCGCGCCGGGTTCGGCCTTCGCGAAGGACAGCAGCATGCCGATCGCGATCAGCGTCGGCAGCAGTGCGGACCCACCGTACGACAAAAGCGGGAGCGGGATACCCACGATGGGTAGCAGTCCGATCACGGCACCGAGGTTGACCAGCGTCTGGGCCATGATCCACACGGTGATCCCGGCGGCGGCGTACCGGATGAAGGGCTCGGTGGTTCTGGTCGCAATCCGGACACCGGCGTACGCCAGGGTGAGGAACAACGCCAGCACGGTCAGTGAGCCGATCAGCCCGAGCTCCTCGCCGATCACCGCGAAGATGAAGTCGGTGTGTGCCTCGGGCAGGTTGCCCCACTTCTGCCGGCTGTTGCCGATCCCGACCCCCCACCAGCCACCGGTGGAGAGCGCGTAGAACGCGTGGTAGGCCTGCCAGCCGACGTTGCTCGGGTCGGCGAACGGGTTCATGAAGTTCGTCAGCCGGTCCATCCGGTGCTGGGCCGCGGTGACGAAGTACGAGGCGATCAGGCCGACCACCGCGATGGTCGCGATGAACAGCCGGGTCGGCGCGCCGACCACCCAGATCATCCCGATCATCACCGCCATCAGCACCAGCGAGGTACCGAGGTCGTGCTGACCGATGATGAGCGCGATCACGAGACCGCAGACCGGGACCATCGGGACCAGCAGGTGCTTCCACTGGGTGAGCAGCTTCTGCTTGCGGGCATACAGGTCGGCACACCACATCACCAGCGCCAGCTTGGCGAACTCGCTCGGCTGGATCTGCAGTGGACCACCGAACGAAAGCCAGTTGGTGTTGCCGTTGACGTTCTTGCCGAGTCCCGGCACGTAGGTGAGCACCAGCAGGAACACCGAGCCCAGCAACGCGAGGTACGAGAGCATCCGGAAATGCCGTGGCGTCATCCGCGAGGCGACGTACGCCATCGGCAGGCCGACGCCGACCCAGATCAGCTGGCGGTAGAAGATCGCGTACTGGTTGCCGTGGTTGATGTTGTACGAGAGGACGCTGGAGGCGGACAGCACCATCAGCAGTCCCAGCACCAGCAGCAGACCGGTCGCACCGAGCAGGATGTGGTACGACGTCAGCGGCCGGTCGAGAACGTTCTTGACCGCTGCCAGCCAGCCACTGCCTTCGGGCGCGCGCTCGGCCTTCTCGTCCGGCCGGTCAGTGATCGTCGTCACGCGATCACCTCCGGATCAGCTGTCGCCCAGCCGGTGTACGGCTTCGGCGAAGGCGTCTCCGCGGGCTCCATAGTTGGCGAACATGTCCCAAGAAGCGCAGCCAGGCGCCAGCAGCACGGTGTCACCCACCCGGGCCAGCTTGGTCGCCTCCCCCACCACGGTCTCCATTGCTCCAGTGTCGGTCGCCTCGACGGTGATCGTCGGGACATCCGGTGCGTGTCGGGCAAGTGCTTGCGCGATCACCTGCTTGTCCTGACCGAGCAGCACCACGCCTCGCAACCGGTCCTTCACCGCTTCGACCAGCTCGTCGAAGCTCGCGCCCTTGGCCTGTCCGCCGGCGATCCAGACGACGTGCTCGTAGGCCTGCAGCGAGGCCTGGGCAGCGTGCGGGTTGGTCGCCTTGGAGTCGTCCACATAGTTGACTCCGGCAACGTCCGCGATGTGCGCGATCCGGTGCGCGTCCGGCCGGAACCCCCGCAACCCGTCCCGAACAGCAGTCGCCGGTACGCCGAACGACCGGGCCAGCGCGGCCGCCGCCAGCGCGTTCGCCACGTTGTGCGGAGCAGCCGGCGTGATGTCCGCGAGGGTGGCCAGCTCGAGCGCCGAGGAGGCACGCTGCTCCACGAAAGCCCTGTCCACCAGCAGGTCGTCGACCAGCCCGACCATGGAGATGTCCGGCGTCCCCAGGGTGAAGCCGATCGCACGGCAGCCCTCGATCACGTCGGCGTCCAGGACGAGCTGTTCGGTCTCCGGATCAGCGACGTTGTAGATGCACGCGACCTGGCAGTTCTCGTAGATCCGGCCCTTGTCCTGCGTGTAGGCCTGCAGCGAGCCGTGCCAGTCGACGTGGTCCGGCGCGATGTTCAGCACCGCGGCCGAGTGCGCGGACATCGAGTGAGTGAAATGCAGTTGGTAGCTGGACAGTTCGACCGCGATCACGTCGTACGGCTCGGGGTCCATCACGGCTTCCAGCAGCGGCAGTCCGACGTTGCCGGCGGCAACCGCGCGGTGGCCGGCCGCGGTCAGGATCGCGGTCAGCATCTGCACAGTGGTGGTCTTGCCGTTGGTCCCGGTGACACAGAGCCAAGGGGCCGCGGTCGCTGGGTCGCGGAGGCGCCAGGCCAGCTCGATCTCGCTCCAGATCGGCGCCTGCCGTTCCGCCGCTGCAGCGAGCAACGGGGCGCTCGGGGGAATGCCGGGCGAGGTCACTAAGACGTCGACTTCCGCAGGGAGCTCCGCGGTACTGCCCGGGCCGAGCTTGATGGTCGCGCCCAGGGTCTCGAGGATCTGCGCCTTCTCGCGGAGCGCCTCGGTGTCCCGGTCGTCGAGCGCGGTGACGAACCCGGCTCCGGCCTGGAGCAACGAGTCCGTGCAGGCGTAGCCCGCAGTACCGAAGCCGAGGACGACGAACCGGGTCGTCGCCCAGCCGTCATCCGTGCGCGTGCTGAGGCTCATGAAGCGACCCATTCCGCATAGAAGAGCCCGAGCCCGGTCGCGACGCAGAGACCGGAGATGATCCAGAACCGGATCACCACGTTGACCTGTTCCCACCCGAGCATCTCGAAGTGGTGCTGCAGCGGCGCCATCCGGAAGAGCCGCTTGCCCACGCCGGTACTGCGCTTGGTGACCTTGAACCAGCCGACCTGCAAGATCACCGAGGCGGTGATGATGACGAACAGCCCGCCGAGCAGCAGCACCAGGAGCTCGGTCCGGGTCATCACCGCCAGGCCGGCCACCGCACCACCCAGCGAGAGCGATCCCGTGTCACCCATGAAGATCTTGGCCGGCGACGCGTTCCACCACAGGAACCCGAACAGGGCGCCGGTCAGTGCCGCGGCGACGACAGCGAGGTCGTGTGGATCCCGGACCTCGTAACACTTGGCGCCCGGCGCGGTCGCACAGCTCTGGTTGAACTGCCAGATGCAGATCAGCGTGTACGCGCCGAACACCATCATCGAGGCGCCGGTCGCGAGCCCGTCCAGACCGTCGGCCAGGTTCACACCGTTCGACATCCCGGCGATCAGCAGCAGCACCCAGATGACCACCAGCACCGGGGCCAGGTGCAGCCAGTTGATGTCGCGGATGAACGAGATGAACGGCGACGCCGGGCTCTGCCCCCGGTCGTCGGGGAACTGCAGCGCCAGGATCGCGAAGATGACGGCCACCAGCGTCTGGCCGGCGAGTTTCGCCTTGCTGCGCAGGCCCAGGCTGCGCTGCCGGACGATCTTGATGAAGTCGTCGAGGAAACCGACCGCGCCCATCCCCACGAACAGGAACAGCACCAGCAGCGCCGAGGCACTCGGGGTCGTCATCGTGAACAGCTTCGCGGCGAAGTATCCGACCACGGTGGCGACGATGAACACCGTGCCGCCCATGGTCGGCGTACCGCGCTTGGTGTGGTGCGAGGTCGGACCGTCGTCGCGGATCTCCTGGCCGTAACCGCGCCTGACCAGGACCGCGATCGCCAGCCGGGTGCCGAGCAGCGTGAGTACCAGCGAAACGCCCCCGGAGAGCAGGATCGAGATCACTGCTGGGCCTCCTCGAGCAGGGCGGTCGCGAGCCGGTCCAGCCCGACGAAGCGGGACGCCTTCACCAGCACCACGTCTCCCTGCCGCAATTCCTTGCGAAGCAACGCGAGTGCTTCGTCCGAGCTTTCGACGTACGCCGACTCGTCGCCCCAGGATCCTTCCAGGGAGGCGCCGAGGTGGATCGGGCGGGCTGCCTCGCCGACCGCGACCAGCCGGTTCACGTCCAGCCGGACCACCAGCCGGCCGATCCCGTCGTGCTCCTCGAGCGAGGTATCGCCGAGTTCGCCCATCGGGCCGAGCACCGCCCAGGTCCTCGCTCCCCTCGCCCGGCCAAGGGCGACCAGCGCCTTGAGCGCGGCGCGGACCGAGTCGGGGTTCGCGTTGTAGGCGTCGTTGATCACGGTCACGCCGTCGGCGCGCTCGGTGACCTCCATCCGCCACTTGGACACAGTGGTCGCCGCGTTCAGTCCTTCGGCGACCTGCTCGGGCTTCAAACCGACAGCCAGTACTGCGGTCGCGGCGGCCAGCGCGTTCGACACCTGGTGCTCGCCGACCAGCTGTAACTGGATGTCGAAGGTGGAGTCGCCGATGTGCAACTCGAAGCCAGGCCGACCACCGGCGTCCAACTTGATGCCGGTCGCCCGGACATCGGCGTCAGGCGCTTCCCCGAAGGTCTTCACCGTCTCGCTGGTCCGGCTCGCCATCGCGGCGACCCGTGGATCGTCGGCGTTCAGCACTGCGGTCCCACCCGGGACGACGGCCTCGATCAGCTCGCCCTTGGCCTGGGCGATCGCGTCCTGGCTGCCGAACTCACCGATGTGCGAGCGACCGACGTTCAGCACCAGCCCGACCGTCGGGGGCGCGATCCGGCACAGGTACTTGACGTCGCCGATGTGCCGGGCGCCCATCTCGGCGACCAGGAACCGGGTGTTCTCGTCCGCCTGCAACGCGGTCAGCGGATGCCCCAGTTCGTTGTTGAAGGAACCCACCGGCGCCACCGTCACGCCGTACGGGCGGAGCAGTTGGGCGATCAGGTCCTTCGTGCTGGTCTTGCCCTGGGAGCCGGTGAGGCCGATCACGACGAGGTCGGGCAGCTTGGAGACCACCAGCCTGGCCAGTTCACCGAGGGCCACCTGGGTGTCGGCGACGACGATGCACGGGCAACCCTCGACCGGACGGGTGGTGAGGGAGACGGTGACACCTGCCGCGGACACCGCCTCGACGTAGTCGTGACCGTCCACCCGCTCGCCCGGCAACGCGACGAACAGCCCGCCCGGCCCGGCCTCGCGCGAGTCCTTCACCACCGGGCCGTCGACGACGGCCGCCGGGTCGACGCCGGCGAGCTCACCGCCGACCGCCTCGGCGATCTGGCCGCAACTGACAGGGATCACCGGGTAGCCTCCAACAGCTCGCGCACAGTCTGCCGGTCGTCGAACGGGTGGATCACGCCGTTGACGTCCTGGCCGGTCTCGTGGCCCTTGCCCAGCACCACGACGGTGTCCCCCGGGCCGGCCAGCTCGATCGCGGTGGCGATCGCCTCGCGGCGATCTCCCACTTCGCGCAGGTCCACCTCCGGGACGGCTGCCCGGGCTCCTTCGATAGCCGCCGCCCGGATCGCCGCCGGATCCTCGGTGCGCGGGTTGTCGTCGGTCACGATCAGGATGTCGGCCGTCCTGGCCGCGGCCGCGCCCATCCCGGGCCGCTTGCCGGGATCACGATCGCCGCCACAGCCGACCACCGCGACGAGCCGTCCCTTGGTGGCGCCGCGCGCCGCCTCGAGGGCGAGCCCGACAGCGTCAGGAGTATGCGCGTAGTCGACGATCACCGTCAGCCCGTCATCGCGATTGAACGCCTCCATCCGGCCCGGCACTCTGGCTGTCCGCAGACCTTCAGCGATCGCCTCAGCCGGTACGTCGAGTTGCCGCAGCATCACCACCGCCAACAGAGCGTTCGCCACGTTGAACTGACCGGGCAGCGCGATCTCAACGGTCAGCGCCTCCCCCGGCCCTTGGATGTCGAGGACCGTGGTGCCGTGCTCCGACTGATGCGTGGAGCTGACGGTCCAATCCGCGTCGCGCGTGCTCGACACCTGACCGGGGTGGTGGGGTGGGGTCAGCGATGACACCGTGATGAGCGGTACCAACGTCTGCGCGGCGAGGCGGCGGCCGTACTCGTCGTCGATGGTCACCACTGCCAGATCACACCGCTCGGGCGTGAACAACGAGGCCTTCGCCGCGAAGTAGTCCTCGAACGTTTTGTGGAAATCCAGGTGATCCTGCGTCAGGTTCGTGAACCCGGCGACCGCGAACCGGGCACCGTCCACCCGACCCATCGCCAACGCGTGGCTGGACACCTCCATCGCGCAGAACGCGACGGCCTGCTCGCGCATCACCGCGAACAACGCCTGCAGATCCGTGGCCTCCGGGGTGGTCCGGACGCTCTTCACCACCTCGTCACCGATCCGCGTCTCGATGGTGCCGATCAACGCGGCCCGCCCGAGCCTTCGCAGTACGGCGTCGAGCAGGAAGCTGGTGGTGGTCTTGCCGTTGGTCCCGGTCACGCCGAGCAGGTGCAGTTCGCTGGT
>NZ_DASRXP010000257.1:0-5595 GCF_035687465.1 Kribbella sp. | reverse complement strand
CATGGTCGACATCTGGCGCAAGACGAAGTACGACCAGACGGCGTTGGCGGCCGCTGACCAGGCCGGTCTGATCGTGCGTAACGTGCCCGCCGAGATCGAGAACGACCCGAACGTCGGCCAGCACGTCGACTACGTCGCCCTCCCCTACTGAGAATGTCGAGTCCCGCCGGCGGGCACCGACCTCTGGTGTGACAGCTGTTCATGACAGAGGAGGAACCATGGCGGATCCGGTAGTGCACTTCGAGTGGTGGGAGTGGGCACCAGAGCACCGTCTTGTTCTACGTCGCCGTTCCAAACGTGGAGGAGGCTCTCCAGAAGGCCGAGAGCCTCGGCGGACGACGGGTCTTCGGTCCGGAGGGAACTCCAGGCGAGTTCGTGGTCGGACGGTTCACCGATCCGGAAGGGAACCTGATCGGTGTCGCCGGCAGCGCCTAGGAGTGGACCGAACGCGAGTGAAGCGATGGTGGCCGGTCGGGGAGGGGTGGAGGGATGCTTCTCCGGCCGGCGACCATCGCTGATCACGCCTAGCCGAAGCCTCTGACGCGGAACTGCATGACGCGGTAGGGCCAGCCGGCATCGGTTTTCCACTGGCTCACTGACAGGTGCAGGTCGCTCAGTGTCGAGCCGGGGACGATATAGCCGCCGTACAGCTGCGCCACGTGGTTGTCATTCTCGGCGCCCCACGCGCCGCCGTAGATCAAGGTCTGCCGGTACGCCGTGTGGAGGTTCGAGGTCGGGGTGTCCATGATGATGCCGTCGATCCGGTAGTCCCCCGCGTTGAACCAGGTCAGCACCCATTTCCCGCCGAGCGGCCGCAGACTCATCTCGCCGAAGCTGCCGTCGAGGATCGGCGTGGGCGGATTGCCCCATTGCCAGGCGCCGTCGCGGAAGCCCCACGGTTCGTACGCCGCGGGGTTGGCAATCTGGTCGCTCCGGACCCGCTTCAGGATGATCGGTTTGTTCCGCTGGAACCCGGTCGAGTAGACGTACACATAGCCGTCGTTCCCTTCGCCCCAGGTGAGCAACTGGAACAGCCCGCCGTCGAGGTCGCCCGGGAACTTGGCGCCGGTGTGATACCAGCTCGCGCCCGAGTTGTCCGACCTCCAGATCTCTGTCCACACGACGTTGCCGAGTCCCTTGTTGACCATCGCGTGCAGATACATCGAGCCGCCGACGGTGATCACGTCCGAGGGCAACACTGTCGAGAACGTCGGATTGTCATGCGGGTAGTCCCACAACTGCTGCGCCGCCGCTCCCCCGACCGCGCCCGACCATTTCACCCCGCCGGCGAGATCCGTCGTGGTCGACCACAAGGCGACCGGCGAACGCCACCAACCGCCACCGACGACCGGATTCTCGAACGTGTCGCCGAACATGAACAGCAACCGCCCGTCCGGCGTCCGCACCGGAATCCCCAGATCAGTCGCCTGCATCCGGAACCGGTCCGTCAGCCCCGGCCCAGTCAGATCAGCAACCTTGGTGGTAGTCACAGCCCGTACTGCGCTGCCGCCGGTGCTCACCGCGGCCGCGGCACCCGGCCAGGCCACCAACGCACCGGCACCGAGAGCCGCTTTCAGAAAGGTGGATCGGTTGACGGTCGGCTCAGCTGACATGGCGAAAAACCTCCTCGATCAGGGGCGGGCAATCGATTACCCACGACCCTCACCGAGCCCCAACCCCAAGTCAACCCCTCTCCCCCACCCAAGCCCCAACACCCTTCGACACAGATCGAAACGTCCGTCCGACAGCGCTTTGCTGTGGGCGGAGTCGCAGTGGTCGGGGGTCAGTTGCGGCGGCAGTCCTCGACGAGTGCATCCAAACGGCGCCTAGCTTGCGTGGCGCGGGCGGGGTCGGCGTCTTCCGCCAGGTCAGCGGGTGCCGGCAGGGTTGAGACCAGGCCCCAGCCGCGGCCGCGGGTCCAGGTTGCGTCGTCTACTTTCAGGTCCGCGCGGTAGATGTCGCGGGCCTGCCGTGTCGGGAACCAGTTCCAGGCCGCGATCAGGTCGCAGGCGGGATCCCCGACCGCGATCGTGCCGAAGTCGATCACCGCGCTGAACCGCCCGTCCTGCAGCAGGATGTTCCCCGGTGCCGGATCGCCGTGGATCCAGACCGGCGGCCCGTCCCAGGCCGGCGCGGCGAGAGCTGCTTCCCAGACCTCGGTCAGCGCGGCAACGTCGTACAGGCCGTCGAGTGCAGCGATCTTCGGTCGCACCCGGCTCTCGACGATCGGCGAGTCGCTGTCATCCCCCATCGGCACGCCCCGGAACCCGTTGCTCCACCCCGGCGGCGGCCCTCCAGTCGGATCAACGCGCTGGAATGCCGCCACGAACGCGGCCAACTCCCGCGCCGACTCCTCCGAGTCCGTCAACGCCTCAGGCCCGGCCGCATCCCCGTCCAACCACTTGTAGACCGACCACGGAAACGGATACCCCTCCCCCGGCTCGCCCTGCGCCAGCGGCACCGACACAGCCAGCGGAAGCTGCGGCGCCAGCACCGGCAACCACTCGTGCTCACGAAACACCTGCCCGACCCACCGCTCGAACCGCGGCAACCGCACCGACATCTCATCACCCAGCCGGTACGTCGCGTTGTCCACGCCAGGCTTTCCCACCGGCGCAACCGGCAGCTCCGCCCACTCCGGGAACTGCGCCGCCACCAGCGCGCTCACCACCGAAACGTCGATCCGCGCCTCATCCGACGACATGTCACCAGCAGTCAACAGAACTCCTCGAGATCGCGGACGGTCCGCCGAATCAGACCACGGTTCCAGCCGCAAGGTCCACCGTTTTCACCACCAGGTAAAGGCACTGGCTAACTCTTGCCGACAGCAACAGATGCGGGCTAGGTGTGGGAGTTCTCGACGAGGCGTCGGTGCAGCTCCTTGGTGAGGTGGTGGATCTGTCGGGTGATGTCGGTGTTGGTCTTCAGCTCGAGCTCCTGGGTGTTGAAGTCGTGATCGGCCTTGGCCTGCTGGAATGCGGCCTGGCGGTTCTGTCCGATCATGACGAAAGTCGACAGGAAGATGGCCTCGAGGGACACGACGAGGGTGAGCATGGGCCAGGGCTTGGACTCGAGAAAGAGCATCCAGACCGCGAAGACGACAATATGGACGTACACGAACCGCATGGAGCCGGCGTACGCCGTGATCGCGTCGGCGATGCGTACCTGGAGATGAGCGGTCCGCTCGTCACTTTGTGCGACGACGGCGGGGTGGTGCGGTTGGCTGTTCGCCGGTGTGGTGTCCATCTGACCTCCTGGCCCCGGGGATCTAGTGCAGTCACCTTCGAGTGTTGCTGCCGTGGCCTTGCGGGACGTCGGCGATTCCACGGATCAGCTGCGGAAATCCCGCAACCGGCACGGACGGCGCGTGTCTTGTTTGCGTTGGCAAGCACCCGGCGTCATACTCGCCGCATGTCCGCTACCCCACCGCTGGATGCCGATGAAGAGCTGCTCTGGCGCAGCTTGATGCGGCTGACCATCACGGTGCCGCGAGCCATGGGTGACGACCTGGAGCGCTCGTCGGGGTTGAACGGCACGGAGTACCTGGTCCTGATGCATTTGTCCGAAGCATCCGGCCGGCGCCTGCGGATGTCCGACCTGGCCGATCACACGGCCCTGTCGCCCAGCCGGATCACCCGGGTGGTCGAGTTGATGGCGAGTCGCGGCCTGGTCAGCAAGGAACCCTGTCCGGACGACAAGCGGAGCATGCTGGCGGTGCTCACTCGGCAGGGCCTCATGGTGTTGAAGCGCGCCTACCCGCACCATCTGCAAAGCGTGCGGCGCAACATCTTCGCCGTCCTGACCCCGGACGAGGTCAGCAACCTCGGCCCATCCCTCCAGCGCCTCGCCGACGCCGTCGACATCGCCAATCCCCCACCACCCCGCCGCTCCCCCAAGCGCCAGTAAGCCAGGAGGAAGGCGCGCACCCTCCGCCCATCCACGTAGTGCTTGCGTCAGCAAGCACATGGTCATATGCTTGCCAACGCAAGCAAGTGGGATTCGGTCGTTCGAGCGAGGAGATTGTGATGGCAGTCGATGTGGAGCAGGTCGTTCGGGATGCCTACGCGGTGGCCGAGCGGCAGGACGTTGCGGGGTGGGTGTCGGTGTTCACCGACGACGGGGTGTTCATCGATGAGTCCATCGGCGTGACCTACAAGGGTCCCGACGAGCTGGGCAAGACCGTCGAGGTGTACGCCACCGCGTTCCCGGACATGCACCGCGAGCTGTACGACTTCTGGGTCGACGGGAACACCGTCATCGTCCGGCTCGCCCTGCAGGGAACGCACACCGGCCCGCTGGCAACGGCGTTCGGAGTACTACCCCCGACCGGAAAGCGGATGGACGCGCCGTGCGCCGACATCTGGGAGATCGAGGACGGCAAGGTCAAGAAGTTCGACTGCTACCCGGAAGGCACCATCATCTTCGCGCAGCTCGGCATCCTGTCGAACCTCGAGGCCGCCTTCACCCCTGCCGACCACCAGCCATAACCCGGCACTGGCCATCAGGATCTCCTGACCTGTACGGCTGTCAGCTGAGCTGCTCGGCCAGCCCGACGATGATCCCCTCAGGGCCGCGGACGTAGCAGAGCAGGTAGCTGTCCTCGTACCGGGCCAGCTCACCGACGAGTTCGGCGCCGTGAGTGCGCAAGCGGGCAATGACGTCCTCGATGTCGTCGACGGCGAACATGACGCGATGCATGCCCACCGTGTTGTGCGGCGGGTTCGGCGGTGTGGCACCGATCGTCGCGGGGGTGCGGTACTTCGCCAGCTCAAGCCGGCCGTGACCGTCCGGGGTCCGCATCATCGCGATGTCGCAGCGGACGCCCTCGAGCCCGACACAGCGGTCCGCCCAGGGGCCCTCGACCTGCGCCTTGCCCTCCAGTTCCAGGCCGAGTTCTCCGAAGAACGCAATGGCAGCCTCGAGGTCGTCGAAGACAATGCCGACGTTGTCCATCCGCTGAATCGTCACGGTGGTTCTCCTTCTTCGTCGCGCGGCCTGTCGTGGCCACTGATGCACCTAGGACGAAGCCGCCGCCACATCCTCGACATCCGGATCGCTGTAGGTGATCTTCGGGTGGTTGAGGTCCTCGTTCTACGATGATCTGGGCCCGAGACCGCGGCTGGATCTGATCGACGTACATGCGCTCCCCCGGGATATACCTGGTGCGGTAGCGCTCCTCGGCTGCGGCGGCCGAGGGCATCCAGGCTTGGTCGCGGGCGGTGCCGCGCCGGAGGACCTCGTCGAAGCTGACGTGCACATAGATCCGCAGATCCCAGTGGTCGATCAGCGCCGGTACCTGCAGAAACGCACCGTCCGCCAGCAGCACCGCGTCCGCACCGGCTGTGTGGACGGATGACACGGACAGCGGGCGTCCGCTGGATTCCCTAATCGCAGTGGTGTACCGGGGGTCGCCGCCCGGACCGAGAGGCACCAGCAGCCGTTCGCGGATCGCGTCGTAATCCCAGGTATCCAGGTAGTAGCTCTCCGGCGATTCGATCGGATACGCCGTCCGCAGTTCGGGTGCACGCTTGAAGTAGTCGATGCCGGCCCGGATGATCTGTCGGTCGGTCCGGACGCGCAGTGTGTCGGCCAACT
>NZ_DASRXP010000256.1:0-11289 GCF_035687465.1 Kribbella sp. | reverse complement strand
TGCCTCGCCCTCTGCGAAACGACCCTGCGTTTCTAGGGCCAGGTGGGTGGTGGTACGGCGCGGATCAGGGTGATGACGTGGTCGAGGGCTGGGGAGCGGGGGCGGTTGCGGTGCCAGAAGACTGCGACCTGGCGGTCGACGCCGGCGTCGCGGATAGGGACCAGCCGTACTCCGTCAAGGTTGCCCGTCGTCATCGCCAGCGCGTTGGTGACCCCGGTCCCCAGACCTCGTCGCACCAGCGCCAGCAGGGTCTGCGGCTGGTTGGTCCGGAAGGCGCTCGGCGGGTTCAGGCCTGCCGAGGCGAAGGCCAGGTGAGACTCGAACTGCCGCGAGCCCGACGTCTCCCCGATCGAGATCAGCGGTAGCGTCGCGAGCTCGGCCAGGGAGACCGTGTCCGCCGTCGCCAGTGGGTGATCCAGCTGGAAGACGGCGACCAGCGGCTCCCTCCACAGCAGTTCGTGCTCCAGTTCACTGTTCGCCACCAGCGGGTGCACCGGCCGGATGGCCAGGTCGATCTCGCCCCGGTTCAGCGCCTCCTCCAGGTCGATGCTCGGACCTTCGTGCAGCAGCAACCGGATCCCGGGATGCTCACGCTGGAGCCGACTCGCGACCTGCGGGAAGAGCCAGGCGGCCGCACTCGGGTAGGCGCCGAACCGGACCTGTCCCCCGGTGGAAAGGTCTGCCAGGAGATCCAGGCGGGTGAGGATCTCCTCGGCGTGGGGTAACAACGCGCGCCCTTCCGGGGTCAGAGCCACCGGGTGCGCAGTACGGTCGAAAAGTTGGACGCCGAGGGCCTTCTCCAGCTCGGCGACGTGCTCGCTGATTCGGGATTGGCCGCGGAAGACTGCCTTCGCAGCCGCCGAGAAGCCGCCGTACCGGGCGACGGCGACGAAGCTGACGATCCAGTCCAGCCGGTACCCGTACGCGCCCGTGAGGTCCATGGCGACACGCTAGCCGGGAACAGCCGGGCGTGCTGGCGATGTTGCAAGCAGTGTGAAGAGGACCCAGGTGGTGGTGATCGGAGCCGGCCAGGCCGGGCTCTCGGCCGCGTATCACCTGGTCAGGATGGGATTCACCCCGTACGACGAGGTCGTGGTACTGGATCGCAACCCGGCCCCGGGTGGCGCCTGGCAGCACCGCTGGGACACCCTCACCATGCACGACGTGCACGGGATCGCGAACCTGCCGGGGGTCGCGGTACCGGAGAGTGCGGACGAGGAACGGGCGAACGAGTTCGTGCCGCGGTACTTCGCCGACTACGAGGCTCGGTTCAACCTGCCGGTGGTGCGACCGGTGATCGTCGAGAGTGTGCGGTCGGTGGACGGCGCATTCGAGGTGCGTACGGATCGCGAGACCTGGGTCGCGGACGCGATCGTGAACGCGACCGGCACGTGGACCCGGCCGTTCCTGCCCTGGTATCCGGGGATCGAGACGTTCAAGGGCCGGCAGTTACACACGGCCGACTACAACGGGCCTTCGGAGTTCACCGGGCAGCACGTCCTGGTGGTTGGCGGTGGCGCGTCCGCGGTGCAGTTGCTCGCGGAGATCTCGGAGGTCGCCAGTACTACGTGGGTGACGCGCCGGGAGCCGGAATGGCGTACGGACAAGGAGTTCGGGCCGGAGATCGGTCGGGCGATCATCGCCAAGGTCGAGGAACGAGTCCGCGCCGGGCTGCCGCCGAAGAGTGTGGTCGCCGTGACCGGTCTGCAGTTGCGCGAGCAGGAGCAGGCGGCCTTTCGGCGTGGCGTGTACACGCGGTTGCCGATGTTCGAGCGGATCATGCCGACCGGAGTGCGTTGGGCGGATGGGCGTGAGCTGGCCGTGGACGCGATCCTTTGGGCGACAGGCTTCCGCGCCGACCTCGCGCATCTGGCGCCGCTGCACTTGCGGGAGCCCTCAGGTGGGGTCCGGATGGACGGCACCCATACCGTGCTCGAGCCGCGCCTGCACCTGATCGGTTACGGGCCCTCGGCAAGCACCATCGGCGGCAACCGCGCCGGCTTCGCCGCCGCCCGCGAACTCCGCGACCTCCTCCGCCCCGCCCCCGCTCGCACAGCGGTCTAGCTGCGCAGCCGGAAGAGGAGCTCGGTCTCCCACTCGTTCATGTCCGGGGTGTCGATCGGGTCCGATTTGTAAACCTCGAGGCGGCAGCCCCACGTGTCGCCGTCGACATCCCACTCCAGGCCCTCCTCGTCGGCCCAGGCGAGCAGGTCGCGGGTGGCGTCCATCAGCCCGTCCGGGTGACCGAAGTGGGTCACGCTGGCGTAGCGACCGGCCGGGAGCACGCCCGCGACGATCTCCTGCTCACCGGTCTGCGGTTCCTCCACCGGTAAACCGATCTCCATCACCAGCCCGTTCTCCATGTCGACCACGTCGTACTTGAAGAAGACCTCCCCGACCGGCTCGACGTTGCGCGCGGCCAGCCAGCCGAAGACCTCGGGCGTCCGATCCGCGAACGCCCCGATCCCGTTCATCGCGACCTTGGCCTTGAGCGCCACATACGGCTGCTCCTCGCGCTCCACAATGCTCGGCTTCTCCGCCATCGTTCCTCCTCGTCGACGAGTCCCCCTCATCCTGCCGCAAGCACGGCCAGGATGGCGTGAGTGTTCTGGTACTCGCGCCAGGCCGCGATCTTGCCGTCGCGAACCCGCAGTACGCCGATGAAGCGGGCGCGGTCGCGACGTCCGGTGGAAGTGATGACCCCGCCGAGTTCGTACTCGACCACCGCAACCTCCGGATCGAGCGTCTCGTGCACTGCGACGACCTCGAACTCGTCGAACCGGACCGGCAACTGAGCCCGGCTGGGCCCGGCGAAGGCGATCCACTCCTCGCGACCGATCCAGGTCCTGGCGCCGCCCGGGGCGAACGGCGTCTCCATCACCACGTCCTCGGCCAGCGCGTCATCCCACGCCGCGGGATCGCCCGTCCAGGCCGCGCCCATCCGCTCGATCATCGCCCGCAGTTCCGTCATGACAGGACCTCCTAAAGATGAGTCACCGCTCAGGTTGTTGCCACTATAGTGAGTGGCGACTCATCTTGCTAGGGAGATCATGGAACTTCGCGCCGATGCCCAACGGAACCGGACGGCGATCCTCGCTGCCGCGGCGGAGGTCTTTGCCGAGCACGGTCCAACAGCGACCACCCAGCAGGTGGCGACGCGGGCCGGCGTCGCCGTGGGCACGATCTTCCGGCACTTCCCGACGAAGGACGCGCTGCTCGCGGCGATCATGAAGCAGTCGCTGCAGCGGCTCTCGGAACTGGCTGACAGCACCGATCTCTTCAGCTTCATCACGGCAGTCGTCGACGAGTCGGCATCCACCCGGACCGTCGTCGAAGCCCTTTCCCAGCAGGGCATCGACCTCGGCGACGCCCTGCGCGGGCTGACCGACGCGACCGCCCGTCTGCTGGCCCGGGCGCAATCAGCCGGGGACGTGCGAGACGCAGTACAGGTTGATGAGGTGATGGCGCTGATGACCGCCTTGTCGCAGGCTGCGCAGCAGGCTGGTTGGACGGCGGATCTGCAGCGGCGCACGCTCGGGATCGTGTTCGGTGGGCTGGCACCGGGCTGACCATTGCGAGTCTCGGATTTGAGGCGTGTACTGCAGGTGGGGTTCGGTTCAGGGGGATGGTCGCGGTGCTGCGGTTCAAGCTTCTGGTGGTCAGTTGTGCGCTGATTCTGGGCGCGGCGGCTCCCGCGGCCGCTGAGCCGGCGACCTCGGTCGCCTATCCGCCGGGCTCGACCGCGACGAGGTACGCAGGTCTCGCGTTCGACACCTGTACTGCGCCGACCGTCGCGCAGATGACGGCCTGGAACTCGTCGCCGTTCAGGGCGATCGGGATCTACATCGGCGGCAACAACCGCGGCTGCGCGCAGCCGCAACTGACCGCGAGTTGGGTGAGCAGCGTGACCCGGATGGGCTGGCGGCTGATCCCGATCTACATGGGCTGGCAGGCTCCCTGCACCCTGAGTACGAAGCCGTTCAAAATGTCGTCCTCACTGACGACCGCGTCCTCCCAAGCAACCAGCGCAGCTGCGGACGCGGTTGCGAAGGCGAAGGCACTCGGGCTCGTCGGTGGCAGCGCGATCTATGGCGACATGGAGCACTATGTCGCGAACAACGCTGCCTGCCGCGACGTCGTACTGCGCTATCTGTCGTCCTGGACCAAGGAGCTCCACCGGCAGGGGTATGTCTCTGGTGTCTACGCACACCAGGATTCGGGAGCGTGGCACCTGTCGGGTGCGTACAACTACGCGTCCTACGCCCGGCCGGACGCACTGTGGATCGCGCGCTGGGACTTGAACAACAGCCTCACCAACTGGCCGAAGATCAACAACGCCAACTGGGCCGTCGGCCAGAGAGCCAAGCAGTATCAAGGCGACCACACCGAGACCTACAACGGCGTGACCCTCAACATCGACCGCGACCGGTTCGACGCGCCTGTGGCCTCCGTCGGCTTCAACTACACCATCACCGGCAACGTGAGTGCGCGCACCGGACCTGCTTGGTCCTACCCACTCGCGACGAACTATCCGAGTGGTTCCGCCGTGCGAGTGGTGTGCCAGACCTACGGCCCGCAGGTCGGAACCACCACGGTGTGGAACAGGCTGACAACCGGCGCCTATGTCACCGACAACTACGTCAACACAGCGTCGAACACCGGGTACACCTATCCGATCCCAGCCTGCCTCTACCCGTACCAGACCACCACCGCGAACCTCAGTCGACGGAGCGGTCCCGGTACGTCGTACGACGTGTTGGGCACGCTGCCGACCGGTTCGCTCGCGTGGGTGACCTGTCAGCGCAGCGGCACCCAGGTCGCCACCACCTCGGTCTGGAACCGCCTGCCCGACGGCAGCTACGTCACCGACTACTACGTAGCCACCGCCAGCAACACCACCTACACCGCCCCCACCCGCCGCTGCTAAAACCCTTACGTCCGAAGGACCGTGGGGCAGGCCCCTCGGTTCTTCGGACGCAACGGCAACGGCGCAGTGCTCAGGCGAAGTACGTCGGGAAGAGGTCGTTCGTGGGCCAGGTCTTGACGCCGTTGGCCGCGGTCCACAGGGCCTGGTCGATGTCGCCGTACGACTTGCCGCTGGCGTCGTCGCGACGGTTGAACAGCGCGGCCCAGCTCATCCCGTTGTACGTCCGGACCAGGATGCTGAACGTCCCCGGCATGCTGCCCGTGTGCCAGGTGTTGCGCCCGGTGCCGCCCGTCGTCACCGGGCGGATCTGCCAGCCGAGACCGTAGTACGAGCCGTCGGCGTTGGCGCCGATCGAGGGCTTCGACCAGAACCGGCTCAGCGAGGTGCTGTTCAGCACGCTCGACGGCGCATCGAACATCTTCGCCCAGCGGACCAGGTCCGGCGCCGCCGCGAGCCAGCCGCCGTTGGCGTCCTGGATGCGCATGCTGAACGACCCGTACGGCGCGGCGACCGTTGCGCCCGACATGTCCAGCACGGTGCGCCCGGTGTACTGCGAGTCGTACGACGTCTCGCCGGCGTGCTTCGCGATGGTGTAGCCCTGGACCATCCGCTTGATCTTCAACGGAGTAAGCAACTTCTGCTGCACGTAGCTGGCGTAGCTCAGGCCGCTGGCCTTCTCGATCACCCGGCCGGCCAGCATGTATCCGAAGTTGGAGTACGCGTACTTGGTGCCCGGCGCGAAGTCGAGTTTCTGGCCGGCCATGTACTTGATCACGTCCGCGGAGTGAAGCTCCATCGGTACACCGAGCGCCTTGGCGATCGTGGCGTCCTTGAAGTTCGGGTCGCCCGAGACGTCGCGATCGAAGCCGCCGAGATGCTGAAGCAGCTTCCACAGCGTGATGGTCGACCAGCGCGAGTCCTTGGTCTGGCCGGCCTGTGGGGTGATGTCGATGATGTTGCCGACCGGCGTCGAGAGGCTCAGCTTGCCGTCCTGCACGAGCTTCACGATCGCGGCCGCGGTGAACGACTTCGACACGCTCGCGACCCGGAACAGCGAGGTGGGCTGGACAGTCAGCGTGCTGGAGGTGCTGTAGCCGCGGGCAAGCACCAGCCGGCCCTTGTAGGTGACCGCGACCTGTCCACCGGTGATACCGCGGGCCTGCATGAAGGTCTTCATCTGGGTGTCGAAACCGCTCAGCGCCGGTACGGCGGTGCCGGTGGTTCGCCAGGTCGCGGCACCATCCGCTGACCGGGCGAGCGCAGTACCGGCTGCGGCCGCTGCTCCCGTCGCTAGGGCGATCTTGCCGAATTTGCGGCGCGACAATTCCACGGGAGGTGATCTCCTTCGATCCACAGGGGGGTGTAGTCGTCTATTCCTACAACGCGAAGGGGTCGCCTAGGGAGACACGCCCTAGGGCTCGTCGACCACGGAGGCGTACGAGATCACACCACGGCGAATCTGGTCCGTGACGGCGCGTGCCGTTCGCCGGAGCGGAGTCGGCCCGGCGGCGTCCGCGACCTGCTCGGTGAGGTCGATCAGTTGCTTCACCCAACGAACGAAATCGCCCGCGGCCAGATCCGACTCGTAGAGCACCTCGGCCAGCGACGCACCCGAGGCCCACCGGTACGCCGCCCAGCAGAACCCGAGATCCATCGGCCGGAGGAAGTCGACCCGCATGTCCCGCTCCAGCGCCGACAAGTCCCGCCAGATCCGACCCATCCGCTCCAGCGCGTCCCGGACCTCACCCCGCGGCAACCGCGGCGATGTCGGCTCGTCCTTCGACCGCGACTCGTAGACCAGGGCCGCCAGGCAGGCAGCCAACTGCGGACCGTCGAGATCGTCGAACACGCCCTGCCGCAGGCACTCGGCCGCGACCAGGTCGAGCTCGGCGTAGATCCGCGACAGCCGGTCGCCCGCCTCGGTGGTCTTGTCGCCCTCGAGGTAGTGCAGCGCGTCCAGCACCTGGCAGACCCGGTCGAACTGCCGGGCGATGGTGTTCGTCCGCTGCTCGATCTTGCGCTGCACGTCGCGGTTCTCCCGGTCCAGCCGGAAGTACCGCTCGGCCCAGCGTGCGTGGTCCTCGCGATCCGAGCACCCGTGGCAGGGATGTGCGCGCAGTTCCGCCCGCATCTCCTGCAACTCCGGGTCGTCCGCGTGGGTGACCACATCGCCGTTGCGGCTGCGGGACGACGGCGGCCCTTCCTCGCCGAGCATGTCCGTACGACCTCGCAGTACGTGGGCAAGCTCGCGCCGCTGCTGCGGGTTGCGCGGGTTGAACTTCTTCGGCACCCGCAACGAACTGATCGACGCGACCGGGGTCGGGAAGTCGATCATCGACAGCTTGCGCACCTGCCGGTCCAGCGTCAGCACGGTCGGCCGCGGTCCCTCGCGCTCGGACCGGACGCCCGGGTCGAGCACCAGGGCCCAGCCCGCACTCCGGCCCGCCGGGATCCGGATGATGTCGCCGATCCGCAGCTTCTCCAGCGACTCCTGCGCCTCGACCCGGCGATCCAGCTTGCGGCGCTTCGAGCCCGACGATTCGCGCTCGCCGATCCTGCGCCGCAGATCGGCGTACTCGAGGAAGTCGCCGAGATGACAGTCGATCGACTCCTTGTACCCCTCGAGCGCCTCGTTGTTGCGCTGCACCTGCCGCGCCAGCCCGACGACCGCCTGGTCGGACTGGAACTGCGCGAAGGACAACTCCAGCATGTCGCGGGCCCTGGCCCGCCCGACCTGACGGACCAGGTTCACCGCCATGTTGTACGACGGGGAGAACGACGAGCGCAGCGGATACGTACGAGTGCTCGCCAGACCGGCGACTGCGCGCGGGTCGAACCCTGGCTGCCACAGCACGACCGCGTGGCCTTCGACGTCGATGCCGCGACGACCCGCACGACCGGTGAGCTGGGTGTACTCCCCCGGCGTGATGTCCGCGTGCGTCTCGCCGTTCCACTTCGAGAGCTTCTCGAGGACCACCGTGCGCGCCGGCATGTTGATGCCCAGGGCAAGCGTCTCGGTGGCGAACACGACTTTGATCAGGCCGCGTGCGAACAGCTCCTCGACGACCTCCTTGAACGCGGCCAGCATGCCGGCGTGGTGCGCGGCGATGCCGCGGCTGAGCGCCTCGGCGAAGTCGTGGTACCCGAGCACGCCGAGATCCTCGTCCGGCAGCTCGGAGGTGCGCTCGGCCAGCACCCGCTTGATCTCGTCCCGCTCGCTCGGCTTGGTCAGCCGCAGCCCGGACCGCAGGCACTGCAGCATCGCGTCCTCACAACCCTTGCGGGAGAAGATGAAGTAGATCGCCGGCAGCAACGCGCCCGCGTCCAGCTCCTCCACCACATCCGAGCGGTACGGCGTGAAGTGCGACCGGCCCGGCCGGGTCTTCGGCAGATCCCGGCGCCGGCGGGGTTTGCGCGAGTCGTCCCGGAAGATCCTGCTGTCGTCCCGCGCGATCCGCACCAGCTGCGGGTTCACCAGGTCCTTGATGTCCGGACCCTTCACCGCCTCAACCGATTTGGCCGGGTTGCCGGACCGGCTCTGCTTGCCCTGCGGCCCGTACTGCGCGGGCGCACCCACGCGCGCGGTCGGGGCCTCACCCGCGAACAGATCGTGCAGCCGCTTGCCCACCATGACGTGCTGGAACAGCGGCACCGGCCGCTTCTCCTCCAGCACGACCACCGTGTTCCCGCGGACGGTCTCCAGCCAGTCGCCGAACTCCTCAGCGTTGCTCACCGTGGCGGACAGCGACACCACCGCGACCGAGTCCGGCAGGTGGATGATCACCTCTTCCCAGACCGCACCACGGGACCGGTCGGCCAGGTAATGCACCTCGTCCATCACCACGTAGGACAGTCCGAGCAGGGTCTGCGACGCGGCGTACAGCATGTTCCGCAGGACCTCGGTGGTCATCACCACGATCGGCGCCTCGGAGTTGATCGAGTTGTCCCCGGTCAGCAGGCCCACGTTCTCGCTGCCGTACCGACGGACCAGGTCGGCGTACTTCTGGTTGCTGAGGGCCTTGATCGGGGTGGTGTAGAAGCACTTCTGCCCCCGCTGCAGCGCGAGGTGCACCGCGAACTCCCCCACCAGGGTCTTGCCCGACCCGGTCGGCGCCGCGACCAGTACCTGATGGCCGTCCTCCAGGGCGGCGCACGCGCGCAACTGGAACTCGTCCAGCTCGAAGTCGTAGAGCGCCCGGAACTCCTTCACGGCGGGATGCTCCTGGTCCGAGCGGAAAACGGCATACTTCTCGGACGGGGTGCTCATGCCCCCAATCTATGCGACGCCACCCCCAGAACCACGCCGGGCCCACGGAGCGCAGAGTCAGCCGGAAGTCATCACGGTCGATACTTTCGCCTGATCCGAAGCGGACATCCTTGCTGCTTAGAGTGCGGCTATGACTACACGAGGTATTCGACGGTCCGTGGCCGCCCTGGCCGCTGGACTGACTATCACGCTGGGTCTCACCGCGATATCCGCTGCCGCCGACGAGCCTGTACTGCGAACTGGGGTCGATGTGGTCGGCCCGGCCGGCGAGGTCGTGAGGACCGACAAGGGGCTGGTGCGGGGAACAGCCGACGCGCAATCACGGGTGTTCCAGGGCATTCCCTTCGCCGCGCCGCCCGTCGGCGACCGGCGCTTCGAACTTCCACAGCCGGCCGCGGCCTGGTCCGGCGTACGGGACGCGACCGAACCGGGCGCTATCTGCACGCAGCTGAACACCACCGGCGACGCGCTTCTGCCAGGCTCCTCCGAGGACTGCCTCTACCTGAACGTCACCACGCCCAACGCCGCCGGCAAGGGCCGGCCGGTGATGGTCTGGCTCCACGGCGGCGGATGGGGCGCCGGTAGCGGCAGTGACTACGACGGCCGGTGGCTCTCCCAGACCGGTGACGTCGTCGTGGTGACGGTGAACTACCGCCTGGCGACGATGGGATTCTTCGGCTACCCGGGTCTGCCGGAATCCGGCACCTACGGGCTCGCGGACCAGCAGGCGGCGCTGCGCTGGGTGCGCGCCAACGCGAGGGCCTTCGGCGGCGACCCATACAACGTCACCGTGCTGGGCGAATCGGCCGGCGGACTGTCCACCTGCGGACAGTTGGCGTCACCGACCGCCGCCGGCCTGTTCGACCGAGCGATCATCGAGAGCGGTTCGTGCGAGATGAACTACCCCACGAACGGAAACTACCCTGACAGTCCGGAGAAGCATTGGTGGGTGCCCGCCAAGGAGATCGCCGCCAAGGGCAGGACCGCGGCTGCCAAGTTGGGCTGCAGCGACCTCGCCTGCCTTCGCAAAGCCGATCCCCTGAAGCTGCTGCAGGTCGCCGACTTCACCCAAGCCGGGTACGGAACGCGCCTGTTGCCGATCGAACCGCGGAAGGCGTTGAAGTACGGGACGTTCAACCGAGTGCCGGTGATGGAGGGCAACACCCGGGACGAGCAGGCCTACTTCGGCTGGCTGTACGAACTCGGCGGCCCGATGGACGCCGCGGGGTACCGGGCCAACCTGGTGAAGAGCTTCGGCGACCAGGCGGCCGCGGTGGAGAAGGAGTACCCGGTGACGGCGTACCAGTCACCGATCCAGGCCTGGAACACGGTCGCCACCGATCGGGGCTGGGTCTGCCCGTCGCTGAAGTCTTCCCGGCTGATGGCGCGCAAGGTGCCGGTCTACACGTTCTCCTTCGCGGACCGGACAGCACCGGCCTACGTCTACTTCCCGCCGGGCTACCAATCCGACGCGTACCACTCGTCGGAACTCCCGTACCTGTTCGACTTCAGCCCACTGGCCACCCTCAACCAGGCCCAGACCGGACTCTCCAAGACGATGCTCCGCTACTGGACAAACTTCGCCCGCACCGGCAACCCCAACGGCCCGGGCGTCCCCACCTGGAAACCCCTCCAAGCCGGCCCAACAACCACCCAGTCCCTCCAACTAGGCGGAATCACCCAGATCAACCTGAACACCACCCACCACTGCGACTTCTGGTCCCTCTGACCTCCGTCGCTCTAGGCTCCGTCCTCGAAAGCCTGCGCGTGGGCGCAACGCTGGAAAACATCCCGCTGGTACGGACAAGCGGTCACTGCGGGGGGCCCGTGGATCTAACGGTGCTGCCGACCCGACGCGATGGTTCGCGTGTCGACAGTCCGACGTGGTTCGCGGGTTCGTCGGCACGGGTGGTTCGCGGGTGCATGGGTGCGTGTGGTTCGCGGGTAGGTGTGGGTGGTTCGCGTCGCCGGGCTGCGTGAGTTTGCTAGTCGCGGTGAGGTGAGTCAAGGGCGCTTCGCGGCCCTTCGGGCTCGAACAAGTTCGACCCTTGACACACCTCACCACGACCAGGGAAGGACGCAGCTACGCCCGGAG
>NZ_DASRXP010000255.1:0-5153 GCF_035687465.1 Kribbella sp. | reverse complement strand
CAAAGAGATGGCTGTTCGCGCGCCTGGGGGTGGTCGGCGTTCTGCTGGCCGCGACGCTGGCACCGACTCCGGCCCAGAGCATCAGTGCGTCGCTCTCGGCGCTCGACAGTCCCGTCTGGCAGACCAACGCAAGCGTCCAGGGCATCGCCGTGGCGGCCGGCAAGGCGTACGTCGGCGGCCGGTTCACCAGTGTCCGTCCCCCGGGTTCCCCGCTGGGCACGAACGAGGTCGGTCAGGCCTACCTGGCCGCCTTCGACACGACCACCGGCGACCTGGTCACCGCGTTCAACCCGGTCCTCAACGGCCAGATCTATGCGGTGGCCGCCTCGGCCGACGGCTCGCGGATCTTCGTCGGCGGTGACTTCACCACCGTCAACGGGGTGACCCGCAACCGGATCGCCGCCTTCGACACCGCCACCGGCGCGCTGGTGACCAACTGGAAGCCCTCGGTCTCCTACCGGGTCAAGACCATCTCGGTCTCCGGCACCACCGTGTACTTCGGCGGCTCCTTCGGCCTGGTGAACGGCACGGAACGGCTCCGGCTCGCCGCGGTCAGCACCAGCCTCGGCACCCTGTTGCCCTGGGCGCCCGCCAGCAACGGCGACGTGTACGCCGTGGACGTGGCGGACGACGGCTCGAAGGTCTACGCCGGCGGCCAGTTCAGCGCGGTCAACGGCACCAGCCAGAACACGGTGTCGAGCCTCGACCCGGTCAGCGGCGCCGTGCTGCCGTTCGCGGCCGCCGCCGCGGTCCCGCCGCCGAACGGCCAATGCACCACCCGGGTCAAGTCGATCGACGCCAGCGGCGGCTCCGTGTACTTCGGCAACGGCGGTGACGGCGGCGGGTGCTTCGACGGCACCTGGGCTGCGGATGTTGCCACCGGCAACTTGTTGTGGAAGAACCAGTGCCTGGGCGCCACCGAGGCGGTCAAGGTCGTCAACGGCTGGCTCTACAAGGGCTCGCACGCCCACGACTGCGCCAACGCCGGTGCGGGCGGTCACCCGCAGGGCGCCGGCTACCGGTTCCTGCTGACCGAGTCGCTGACCGACGGCTCCTTCGGCCCCTGGTACCCGAACACCAACGCCGGTCCGCCCACCGAGGTCGGCCCGCTGGCGTTCGCGACCGGTGGCTCGGACCTGTGGGTCGGTGGCGACTTCACCCAGACCAACGGCGTCGGCCAGCAGGGCCTGACCCGCTTCACCAACGCGGGTCCGGGCGCCGCTCCCGCCAAGCCGGCCAAGCTGCTGCCGTACAGCGTCCAGCCGGGCGTCGTGCAGCTCCACTTCCCGACGGTGGTGGACAACGACGACACCACGCTGACCTACCGGCTGCTGAAGGGCTTCAGCAACACCACGATCGCGACCTGGACGGCGAAGTCGACGTTCTACGACCGCCCGTGGCTGCACTACACCGACACCGCCGTGACTCCGGGTGAAGTGACGAACTACCGGGTCGAGGTGACGGACGGCAGTACCACCCTCCGGGGCAACTACTCGGATCCGTTGACGGTGGCGAGCACCACGTCAACGGCGTACGAGCAGCTCATCGGTTCGGACGGGCCGCAGGCGTACTGGCGACTCGGTGAGCCCGCCGGCACGACCACCTCGGTCGACACCTCCGGGCAGAGCAACAACGGCCCGTACTCCGGGGTCACGCTCGGCGCCGCTGGAGCGATCACCGGGAACACGGCCGCCACCATCAGCTCGAGCACCGGCCGGATGACCGGCGAGAAGGCGTACAGCATGCCGCAGCAGTTCACCCTGGAGGCCTGGGTCAAGCAGACCTCCACGCGCGGCGGACGGATCGTCGGCTTCGGCAATGCCAAGACCGGCAACAGCAGCATCTCCGACCGGATGCTGTACCTGCGCAGCGACGGTCGCGTCACCTTCGGGATCAGCGATGGCAGCCAGCAAACGCTCAACAGCGCCTCCGGCAAGAACAACGGCCAGTGGCATCACGTGGTCGGCAGCTACGACAACGGAGCCATGAAGCTGTACGTCGATGGCGTGTTGGCGGGCAACCAGACTATCGGACAGGCCTCCCTGTACTACGGTTGGTGGCGGATCGGCAACGACACCACCAGCAGTTGGCCAGGTGGTGGAGCCACTCAGACCAGCCTGGTCATCGACGAGGCGGCGGTTTACCCGTACGCACTGAGCGCAGACCAGGTGCTGACTCACTTCAATGCCCGCTGAAAGGTCAGCTGACTGCCGTACGCTGAGCGGACGGCCAGGCGGTCATAGCACAAAGTCATAACGCCGGTGGGTGGTCGACTTCCTGTCGACCTCCCACGAAGGCTAGATTTCGCGTGCTAGAGGCCCGCCCGCCCAGTCCGAAGGACATAAATGAAGAAGTTAGTTCTGGCACTAGTCACCGCAGCGGCCGTGGTCGCCGCAGCGCTGATCCCTGCCGGTCCGCCCGTGGTTGCCGCAGTGCCCGGGTTCGCTTCCGCGGTCTCCGCGGTCAAGCAGAGCTCCTGGCAGACCAACAACAGCGTCAACGCCATCGCGATCGCCGGGAACAACGTTTTCGTCGGAGGCTTGTTCACCAGGGTTCGACCGCCGGGCAAGGCGGCGGGCCAGGGCGAGGCGACCCGGACCTACCTCGCCTCCTTCAGCAAGAGCAGCGGCGGCGTCTCCAGTTTCGCGCCGGTACTGAACGGCCCCGTCTACAGCATCGCCGTGTCGCTGGACCAGAAGTGGGTCGTGGTCGGCGGTGACTTCACCACGGTGAACGGCAAGGCACGGCACCGGATCGCGATGTTCAACGTCGCCACCGGCGCACTGTCCAGCCTCGCGCCGTCGGTCAGCTACCGGGTCAAGGCCATCGCGATCTACGGCAACAGTGTCTTCTTCGGCGGCTCGTTCACCACGGTGTCCGGCTGGGGCCGCAGCCACCTGGCGGCCATCACCCTGAACGGCAAACTGCTGCCCTGGAGCCCGAACGCGGACGACGACGTCTACGCGATCGATGTCGCCGACAACGGCTCCAAGGTGTACGCCGGTGGCCCGTTCCAAACCGTCAGGGGCCAGTACCACAACACCCTCGTCGCGCTGAACAACACCACCGGCATCCCCTACGCGATGCCTGCCGAGTCGGCGATCCCCAGACCGTCCGCGATGTGCACCACCCGGGTCAAGGACATCGACACGTACGGCTCGAAGGTCTACGTCGCCAACGGCGGTGACGGCCGCGGCTGCTACGACGGCGTACTGGCCGCGGACGTCGCCAGCGGAAAACTGCTCTGGCAGAGCAAGTGCCTGGGCGCCACCGAGGCGGTCAAGGCGATCGGTGACTGGGTCTACAAGGGGTCCCACGCACACGACTGCACCGCGGACGACCCGAACTACTTCGCGGAAGGCACCGGGAACCACTACCTGCTGGTGCAAAGCGGAGTAAACGGCAGGCTCGGGCCATGGTTCCCCAACACGGACACCAATCCCAACAGCACGACGCAGGTCGGCCCGCTGGCGATGGGCGCCACCGGCACCGACCTGTGGGTGGGCGGCGACTTCCTGCACGTGAACGGGTCCGCCCAGCAGGGCATCGCCCGGTTCACCAACGCCGTCGGCGGCGCGAAGGCACCGGCTCCGGCCGCACCGAGCGCGAGCAGCACGGTGGCCAACAGGGTCTCGCTGTCCTTCAAGACCGTGGTGGACGCGGACAACATCACCATGACCTACAAGCTCTACCGGGGTACGACGCTGATCGGTACCTGGAACAGGAACACCTACTCCTGGCAGGCTCCGCAGGTGGTCTCCTACACCGACGCGGGCGTCAAGACCGGCCAGAGTGTGAACTACCACGTCGAGGTACTCGACGGCCGCAACGTGGTGAAGTCGGCGAACTCGGCAACGATCGTGGTCAAGTGAGCTAGGAACTAGGCGTGGGGCCTGCCTCTTAGGGCAGACCCCACGCTCCTGGACAACCGGCGGGGGGTCGCCGGCCGTAGCAGTACCAAGGGGGGAACATGCGCACGAGAAGAATCACCAGTGCATTGGCCGCGGCCGGTCTGACTGTGACCATGGCTGTGGTGCCGGCGGTACCAGCACCAGCCACGGGAGCGTCTCTGACGGCAGTGGCGAACTCTGCCTGGCAGACCGACGCCAGCGTGCTCGGCCTGGCAGTAGCGAAGGGCAAGGCGTACGTCGGGGGTCGCTTCACCCGGGTCCGTCCTCCGGGCGCGGCAGCGGGCACCAACCTGACCGTCCGGACCTATCTGGCAGCCTTCAACCAGAGCACCGGCGCGCTCGACAGCTTCAGCCACGACGTGAACGGCGTGGTCTGGTCGATCGTCGCCTCGCCCGACGGCACCAAGGTCTTCATCGGCGGCGACTTCACCCGCGTCGACGGCCAGGTCCGCAACCGGATCGCCGCCTTCGACACGACGACCGGCGCGCTGATCGCGACCATCAAGCCGTCGGTGTCGTACCGGGTCAAGACCCTGGCCGTCGGCGGCACCAGCCTGTACTTCGGCGGGTCGTTCGGCCTGGTCAACAACATCGCCCGGAACCGGGCAGCCGCGATCAGCACGGTCAACGGCACTCTCTTGCCGTGGAACCCGAACGCCGACGTGTACGCGATCGACGCGGCCGACGACAACTCCAAGGTCTACCTCGGCGGCACCTTCGCCAAGATCGGCGGCGTGAACCGCTGGGCCGTGGCCAGTGTGAACAACTCGACCGGCGCGATGCTCCCGTTCGCGGCCGGCTCCGCGATGCCGACGCCGACCAGCAGTTGCACCTCGCGGGTCAAGGACATCGAGACCAGCGGCACCAAGGTGTACTTCGCTGCCGCGGGTGATGGCGGCGGTTGCTACGACGGCACCTTCGCCGCGGACGTTGCCACCGGCAACCTGGTGTGGAAGAACACCTGTCTCGGCGCCACCGAGGCGATCACCATGGTGAACGGCTGGCTCTTCAAGGGCTCCCACGCGCACAGTTGCCCGGGCGCCTTCTCCGACGGCACCGGTGCTCACTTCCTGCTGCTGCAGAACCCAGCCAACGGTCAGCTCGGGCCTTGGTTCCCGAACACCAACGCCGGTCCTCCCACCGAGGTGGGCCCGCTCGTCTCGGCCACCGGCGGCACGGACCTCTGGGTCGGTGGGGACTTCACCACGGTCAACGGTGCCGGCCAGCAGAGTCTGACCCGCT
>NZ_DASRXP010000254.1:0-2110 GCF_035687465.1 Kribbella sp. | reverse complement strand
GTGCCCGTGGTGAAGGTCGGCCGGATCGCGGGCCAGTACGCGAAACCACGGAGCAGTGGCGACGAGACCCGCGACGGGGTCACGCTGCCGTCGTACCGGGGTGACGCCGTGAACGGGCTCGAGTTCACCGAGAAGTCGCGGATCCCGGACCCGGAGCGGTTGCGTGGGGTCTACAACGCGGCTGCCGCGACGCTGAACCTGACCCGCGCGTTCACCACCGGTGGGTACGCCGATCTGCATCAGGTGCACGCCTGGAACACCGACTTCGTGCGGTCGTCCCCGGTCGGGCAGAAGTATGAACGGCTCGCCTCCGAGATCGAGCGCGCACTGGCGTTCATGCGGGCCTGCGGTGCGACCTCGGACGAGTTCCGCACGGTCGACTTCTACGCGTCCCACGAGGCGCTGATCCTGGAGTACGAGCACGCGCTGACGCGGATCGACTCCCGGACGGAACTCCCGTACGACGTGTCCGGGCACCTGCTCTGGGTGGGGGAGCGGACCCGCCAACTCGATGGTGCGCATGTGGAGTTCCTGGCGTCGCTGAGCAACCCGCTGGGCGTGAAGATCGGGCCGACCACGACGCCGGAGTACATCCGGGCGCTGATCGACAAGCTGAACCCGAAGGGCATCGAGGGCCGGCTCACGTTCATCACCCGGATGGGCGCGGGCAAGATCCGCGACGGGCTGCCGCCGCTGCTGGAGGCGGTCCGGGATCACGGTTCGCCGATCGCGTGGGTGTGCGATCCGATGCACGGGAACACCTACGAGACCCCGAACGGGTACAAGACCCGCAACTTCGACGACGTGATCAACGAGGTGCAGGGCTTCTTCGACGCGCACGAGCAGGTCGGGACCTGGCCGGGCGGCATCCACATCGAGCTGACCGGCGACGACGTCACCGAGTGCCTCGGCGGGGGTGAGGAACTGGTCGCGGAGGACCTGGTCAACCGGTACGAGACCGCCTGCGACCCCCGCCTGAACCGGCACCAGTCGCTCGAGCTCTCCTTCCTGGTAGCGGAACGCCTCCGCGCCGCCCGCGCATGACCGGCGTGATCGATCTGCGGTCTGACACCGTTACACGTCCGTCGGCCGGGATGCTGGCGGCGATGACGAGTGCGCCGGTCGGGGACGACGTGTATGGCGAGGACCCGACCATCGCCGAGCTCGAGGCCGACGTTGCGGGGCTGCTCGGGCACGAGGCCGGCTTGTTCGTCGTCAGCGGTTCGCTGGCGAACATTCTCGGCGTACGCGCGCTGGCGGCTCCCGGGACCGAGGTGTTGTGCGAGGCGAGCGCGCACGTCGCCCGGGCCGAGCTCGGGGCGCACGCCGCCGTCAGCGGCGTCACCACCCGAACGTGGAGTGCGCCCGGCGGGCAGATCGACCTCGAACAGATCCGCGCGCTGATCGCCCCGGATCTCGGCCCGTACTTCGTGACCACGGCGGCCGTGTCCGTCGAGAACACGCACAACTTCGGCGGCGGCACGATCCAGACCGGGTACGACGCTCTGGCCGACGAACTGCAGTCGGCGGGGGTCCCGTTGCACCTGGACGGCGCTCGCCTGTGGAACGCGTCGGTGGCGTCCGGAGTACCGGTGGGCGCTTATGCGTCGAGGGCTGCCGCGGCGAGTGTTTGCCTGTCGAAGGGACTGGGCGCGCCGGTCGGATCCGTGCTGGTGGGATCGGCTGAGCTGATCAAGGAAGCCCGGGTCTGGCGGAAACGACTGGGTGCCGGGTGGCGGCAGGCCGGAGTACTGGCTGCCGCCGGCCTCTATGCGCTCCGCAACAACGTCGAGCGCCTGGCCGAGGATCACGCTCACGCGCGGCTGATCGCGGAGGTGCTCGCGGACGCCGCGCCCGGGTCGATCAAGCCGGACCAGGTGGACACGAACATCGTCGTCGCCGACCTGGCCGCGACCGGCAAGTCGGTCGCCCAGGTGATCGAGGAAGCCAAGGTCGAGGGTGTCCTGGTCGGCGGAGTCGGTGCCACCCAGCTCCGCCTGGTCACCCACCTGGACGCCTCCACAGCAGCCTGCCGCCAAGCCGCCGAAACAATCGCCCGCCTCCTTCGCTAGCGTTTCCGGTCCGCCGAGCCCCCGGACCACGTTGCGAT
>NZ_DASRXP010000253.1:0-9566 GCF_035687465.1 Kribbella sp. | reverse complement strand
CGTGGCGGACCTGTTCCGCGACCCCGAGACCTCGGGGCCGGTCAAGGCGATCTGGCTCCTCGCCCTCCTGATCCTTCCGCTGCTCACTGCGCTGGTCTACGTCATCGCCCGCGGCAGCGGCATGGCACGGCGGACGGTCAGCAGCCAGGTTGCCGCCCAGAAGCGGCAGGAGGCCTACATCAAGGAGGTCGCGGGCACGGCCAGTCCTACTGACCAGATCGCCCAGGCCAGCGCGATGCTCGACAAGGGCACCATCTCGCAGTCGGAGTTCGACACCCTCAAGACGAAGGCACTGGCCGTCTGACCTGTCACCCGGAGCGGAGAGGAGGTCGGCGATGAGCGAGACCGATGAGGTACGCCGACTGCGCGAGCGGGTGGCCCAGCTCGAACACGAACGGGCCGCCGGTGAACCACCGGCGGCATCGGGTCCACCTGACCCCAGGGGCCGCGGGATGATCGGGCGGAGTATCGCGTCTGCCGTCCTGATCACCCTGTCGTGCCTGCTCGCCTTCCTGTCGGTGACGGCCGTCTGGGCGAGCAGGCAGGTCTCCGATACGGACCGATACCTCGAGACCGTCGCCCCGCTGGGGCGCGACCCAGCCGTTCAAAAGACCATCTCCGACGCCGTGACCAGCGAGATCTTCGCCGCCATCGACCTCCGGGCGATCACCACCGAGACCCTGGACGCGATCGCCCAGCAGGGCTTGCCACCGCGGGTGGCGGCCAACCTCGAGGCGCTGAGCGGGCCGCTCGTGAACGGCATCCAGGGCTTCATCCGAACCCAGGTCGACAACCTCGTCGCCAGCCCACAGTTCGCCACCCTCTGGACGGAGGCGAACCGGACGGCGCACGCGTCACTGGTCAAGCTGCTCGAAGGCAACCAGGGCGGCGCGCTCAGCGCACAGAACGACACCGTCACACTCAACCTGGCGCCGATCATCGCTCAGGTGAAAGAGCGGCTCGTGGCCGCCGGCTTCGGACTGGCCGACAGGATCCCGGTCGTGGACAAGTCGATCGTGCTGATGCAGTCCGAGGCGGTCACCAAGGCCCAAGGCCTCTACCGGCTCCTCAACACGCTCGGCGTCTGGTTGCCGCTGATCGCCCTCCTCCTGCTTGCCGCAGGCGTGTTCGTCGCCCGCAATCGCCGCCGGGCTCTCCTGATGGGCGCGCTGGGATTCGCGGGAGCGATGTTGGTGCTCGGAGTCGCCCTGACCCTGGCCCGCGTGTTCTACCTGAACGCTCTACCGGCGGAGGTGATCTCGCGCGACGCGGGCGGAAGCATCTTCGACACCATCGTGCAGTACCTCCGCTACAGCCTGCGAGCCGTCGGAGCGCTCGCGCTCATCGTCGCTCTTGCCGCCTTCTTCTCCGGCCCGTCCACGGGCGCTGTACGAACGCGCGCGGCGCTGAAGAACGGCATCGGATCCGTGCGCGGCAAATCCGAATCCGCCGGGCTGAACACGGGATCGTTCGGAGCGTGGACCTACCTCCACAAGCGCTTGCTGCTGATCGCGAGCGTCGTCGGCGGAGCCCTGGTGCTGACGCTGTGGTCGCGGCCCACTGTCTCTGTCGTCGTGGTCACTGCCGCAGTCGTCCTGCTCCTGGTCGCCGTGATCGAGTTCCTCGGCCGACCACCGGCGGCAGGCCCGGTTCGGGTCGGCGGCGCCGGTCCCAGCGCACCAGCCTGACCCCGACCGACGGCTACAACCCGCTCTCGCACGCCAGGCGACCGCTCTTGATGGCGTCGCGGAAGACCTGGTAGTCGCGTTCGTTCTGGTCCGCGTACGCCTCGGCGTACTCGGCCATCGCCTCCGGGAACGCGTCGTCGCTGTTGAGATAGGTCGCGAGGGCGATCCGGTCGCCGGAGCGGGCATGCGCCCTGGCCAGCGTCCAGCCGCAGACCTGGCCGTACATCGTCATGCCGCGCAGGTCCATCGTCTCCACCGGCAACGAGAACTTCATGTCCCGCAACTGCCGGACGTAGAAGTCGCGTACCTGTCCGTCGATGCCTTCGACCCGCTGCCACCCGAGGAAGATGTCACTGGCCGCCTGCATCAGGCGTTGACCGACCACCACCCGCTCCCCCTCGTTCCGGGGTGCGGACCGCTGCTTCAGCGCCGACGGCACGTTGCCCTTGAGCACCGAAGGCCCAGCCTCCTTGACCTGCAGGAAGAGCGGATCGCCGTCGTCCCTGCCGCGCAGGAGCACGATCCAGCACCGCGTGCCGACGCTGCCCACCCCGACCACCTTGCGGGCGATGTCGATGAACTCGAACTGGTCGAACAGCGCCCGCAGTTCGTGAGGCAGACTCCGCCGGTAGAGGTTCAGCAGCAGCTTCATCTGAGTCTCGAGCTCTTCGCGGCCGGCGTCGGGCAGGAGATCGGCGGCGGGCACGATCAACGGCGGATCAGCCTTGATCCGCACCCCGTCGTCCGTGATCTCGGTCAGCTTGCCGAAGGCCTTCAGACTGCCGCTACCGCGTGCCTTGACCTTGGCCTGGTCCCAGTTCTTGCGCCGCCTCGCGTTCAGCTTGCCGCTCAGCGTCTCCTGGAGCTCGTCGATGTCGGCTCGGGCGTACCAGACGTCCAGCGTGCGCATCGCGGCGAAGTCGGCGGTGGCATCGCGATAGCGTCGGACGGTCTCGAGGACGCATTTGCGACGCTCCTTCCGCGAGAAGCCGTTGTCGCGGCCGGCGACCGCGATGCTCACGGCGAGCCGCTTGACGTCCCACTCCCACGGACCGACGGTCGTCTCGTCGAAGTCGTTGAGGTCGAAGAGCAGGCGCCGTTCGGGAGAGCCGAAAACCCCGAAGTTCGAGAGGTGGGCGTCACCGCACAGCTGCGCCGCCAGGCCGGACACCGGCGCCGCGGCCAGGTCGGTCGCCATCCCGAGAGCGTTACCCCGGAAGAAGGTGAAGGGCGACGCCATCATCCGGCCATGCCGTACCGGCACCAGTTCGGGGACCCGGGTCAGGGCCTGTTGCTCCAGCAACGAGACGGGATCCGGTCGGTTCGTCGGCATCACCAGATGTGCCTGCTCGCGCGGCGGCAGTGCTGCCCGCGCCGCGAGTCCTCTGCGGGCTCGTTCGGTCGGTGCGAGATGACGGACCGGCGGCGTCGACCGGCCGTTGGCATCGGCTCGTCTCGGGGCGGGTACTGCCGTGGCCGCCTTCACCAGCGTGCTCCGTGCACTCATGCTGCCCTCCGCTCGTGGCCGACTCGCGTGAGCAGACCCACATCAGTCAAGGCTCCAGCCAACATCACCGTCGCAAACCGAGCATCACCCCCGATGGATGAACCAACCCCGCACTGTCCGGGCTTCACTGAACCTGTGACAGCCAACCCGATCGCCTACCAGCAGCTCCCCGCGCGGACCCGCCGTCGACTCGCCGTGACGTCGCTGCTGCGTTCCCTGCTGGTGTCGGGCGTCATCGTCGCCGGCTACTTCCTCCTGCCCATGAGCCGCCTCGACCGCTCGTTGACCGTCGCCCTGGGTGGCGGGCTCGCAGTCGTGACGCTCGTGCTGGTCTGGCAGATCCGCGAGATCACCCGGTCGCCGTACCCGCGGGTCAGGGCGATCGGCGCGCTGACGACGTCGGTGCCGCTGTTCCTCGCCGTCTTCGCCACGACGTACTACCTGATGGGACTTGCCCGCCCGGAGAATTTCTCCGAGCCGTTGACCCGGCTCGATTCGGCGTACTTCACCGTGACCATCTTTGCGACGGTCGGCTTCGGCGACGTCGTCGCCGTGTCACCCGCGGCCCGCGCGGTCGCCATCGTGCAGATGCTCGGCGATCTCGTCATCGTCGGCCTGGTTGCTCGCACGTTCCTCGATGCCGTCCAGCACAGTCTCAGTCGCCGGGAGGGATGAGTACTGCGTCGCCTTCGGCGGCCGGCTGGCGGGTCGGGATGCCGCCGGTGAGGAACAACGCGACGAGCGCGAGCAGGGCCAGCACCGACAGCGCCGACCGCAGGCCGTCCAGCCGGGCCTCCGAGTTTTCGCCGACGATCGCGGCCGCCGTGCCCTGGTCGACACCGGCGTCGGCCAGCGAGTGACTCAGCGCGTCGTCGGGAATGAACGGAACACCACCGGCGAGCTGAACCTGAGCCTGCGACGAGAGCTGGTTCGGGACGGCCGGGTCGTCCTTGATGCCGGTGAGGAACGAACTCGTGAGCGCGGAGATCAGCACGGCCCCGGCCAGAGCGGTCCCGATCGACGCTCCCAGGAAGCTGACAGAGTTCTGGAGTCCGCCCACCTCCGCGCTCTGCTCGTCCGGGACCGCTGCCACGGTGACGCTTCCAAGCTGCGACGCCAGGGCCCCGATACCGAGCCCGGTCAACAGCAGCGGCAAGGAGACCACCTCTGCTCCGACACCGACCTCGAGCGCTGCGGTCAACGCCAGACTGCCTAGGCACAGGAGGACGAAGCCGGCCCGCACCACCCGACGCGGAGACACCTGGGGAAAGAACTTCGGCACGCCCAGGGCCGCGACGAGCAGGGCCAGCGAGAGGGGAAGGAGACGTACTCCCGTCTGGATCGCCGACAGCCCCAGTGCGATCGACAGAAACAGGGGCACGGTGAAGAACAGACCTGCCTGCAGCAGGTACTGGAAGAAGAAGGACACCAACCCAGCCCTGAGACGGGTGTTGCCCAACATCGCCGGGTCGATCAGCACCGCGGCGCTGCGCTCCTGACGCCGGCGCTCCCACACGATGAAGCCGAACAACACGGCGCCGCCTGCAAGGATCAGCCAGATCACGGGCGAGAGTCCGATCCAGGCTGGTGCGCCCGGCTTCGGGTTGACGAAGCCCCAGGCGCCGGCCCGGAGGACCCCGAAGACGACGAGTCCGAGGCCGGCGGCGGACGAGACGGTGCCGACGAGATCCAGGCCGGCGGCGGGATCCGCCGGCGCGTCTGCCATCCGCCTGGCCAGGAGGAGAATGGCGAGGACGATGACGACCTCACCGGCGAACACCCAGCGCCAGGACGCGTACGTCGTCAGTAGTCCGCCGATCAGAGGCCCGAGGGCCACTGCGATGGCCGCTGCTGCCGCGACGAGGCCATAGGCGCGCGGGCGCTCGGCTTTGCCGAAGTTCGTAGCCACCAGGGCGACGATCGCGGGCATGATCAGCGCAGCGCCGATCCCCTCCAGCAGTGACCATCCGATCAGCAGCACCGCGAGGTTCGGAGCCAGCGACGTTGTCAGCGACCCAGCGCCGTAGATGATGCACCCGATCGCGAAAGCGCGCTTGCGGCCCAGGAGCTGGCCGACCTTGCCGCCCGTGATCATCAGCGACGCCATCACGAGGGTGTAGAGGGTGATCGCGGTCTGGATCCCCGTGACCGTCGTGTCCAGGTCGTTGGCCACGGTCGCGATCGACACGTTCATGACAGAACTGTCGAGCGCCATCAGGAACTGACCCGCCGCCAGGGTGAGCAGTACCGTCCGTGAGGCGGACCCGCCGCGTACCTCGGAAACGACCGCGTTCCCGTCCATGGCGGGCCCCTTCGTTGTCAGCCTGCGAGGATTCTGGCCTTCTGCGCCTCGAACTCGGCGTCGGTGAGCACACCCGACTGCCTCAACTCACCCAACGTCTTGAGCTGCTCCAGGCGGTCGGTGGCGGGCGGTGCGGCGGGTGCCGGTGGCGCGGTCTGCTCCATGTACGCCTGGTCGCGTGCTGCTGCCGTCGCCGCGTCACGCTGGACGAACTTGGCGTTCTGACGCCGTTGTATCCGGCCACTGACCGCCGTCGCGGTGCCCGCGACGGCCGCGGTTCTGACAAGTCCTCGCAACAGTCCTGGCATGTCCGTCTCCTCAGCTCGTCGCTTCCAGGGTTTCCATGGCTTCGAGTACGTCCATCACGTCCTGCGCCGGGATGCGCCCGCCGGCGATCAGCTGACCGCCCGACTCCAGCGCGGCGGCGATGAAGGGGATGGCCCAGGTGTTCTCGTAGACGATCAGCGCAGCGAGCGTGCCGGGCTGCATCGCGCTTGCCACCTCACGGAGGTCGTCCTCGGCCAAGATGCCCGACCGGGCACCAGCAAGGTGTGCGAAGTCTCCGGCGCGGCCTGCCGATTCCTCGAGATCGACGGCATAGACGGTGCCCTCGGCATCCTTGCCGACGATCAGCACGTCATAGACATGGATGATTCCCCGCTCGACGAGACTCATCAGCTCCTCGGCGCCCCGGCCGGTGAGCCGATCGCCGGTGAACTCGATGAGTACGAAGTCGATGGGTCCGTGAACGTCTGCATCCGGCATGACTCTCCATCCCTCCACCAGGATCCTCGCGGCCCTGCGTCCTGTTTGTGCGCCACCCTGCCGTGGCGGATCGACGGCGTCATCACCCGCCCGGGATGAGCTCAGGCGGACAGGCTCGCACCAGCCCATGCTTCGCTCTCGTGTACCTGGCGGATGCTCAGGATCACCAGTCCCGCTGCCTGGAGCATGGCCGCCAGGTCGGCGACGCCCTCACCGTCGTTGACCCGTACCTGGAACACGCCACACGTCTCGTTGAGTGTCGGCGGCTGGGCGCAGAAGGCGAGGACGGCCGGCCGCAGCTCCCCCAGCACCACGACCTGGTACGACGACTGGTGGCACTCACTGGTGCTCATCGTCTCCCCCACCCGGCTCGACGTCGATCCATTCGGTCGATGGCGAGGACGGATCCAGGATCCGGCGAACCTCGACGACTTCGATGCCCAGGGCCCGAAGTCTTGCCAGCAGGCCGTAGAGCGCCGACTGGTCCGGGATGCCGTACAGGACGGTGTTCACCTGATCGACGGCCAGGGTCACCGCGCCCATGTCCCGAAGGTCCTGTTCCGGTACGGCGCCCGCCACGCGAATCTCGTACGTCGCCTCGACCATCGGACCCACTCCGTTCCAGCGTGTGCGTTCGACGGTGGCAAAACAGCTGTGCCGCGGCTTCATCCCTGTGGGGTGAACTGCCCGCCGGGGACAAACTTTTCGGCGTGAAGCCAGAATGGCCATTTCGGTAGGCCGGGTTCTCGAAATGTTCGGCAGTCGGACGGAAAACGCTGGTTTTACAGGCGATTCCGTGGTCTCGTCTAATGGTGGACTCGCCGCCGCTCCCTCCCCGCGCTTGGTGCTGCCACAGATCGCTGCCGGAGGGAACATGCCAGGCGATGAGTATCTGGGGACGGAAACCGGACGTGGTTCGAAGCGCAAGCCAGTCGACGATCAGCTGAGATCCACGGACCGGATCTCGGCGATCCCGCCGGGAACAGTACTGCGGGAACGTCTTGTCGATCTTGTCAGTCAGGGGATTCAGCGGCCACTCACCCTGGTCAGCGCACCTGCGGGCTTCGGCAAGACGATGTTGCTGGAGTCATGGGAACTGCTCTACGACGGGCCGGCCACGGTCAATCGCATCACGCTCGATGTAACCACCGAACAGCCTGCGGCCCTACTGGATTGGCATTCACCGCGGACACCCGAGGGAGCGCCCGATCAGGACGTGCTGGTGCTCGTGGTGGACTGCGGCGACCTGATGGTGACTTCAGAGTTCGGGCAGAACCTTCATCGCCTCATCCGCGGGAACGCGGGGCGCGTACGGGTGGTGTTGCTGACCCGGTCCGACCCACCTCTGCCCCTGCACCTCTACCGCCTGGCGGGCACCGTGACCGAGATCCGGGCGGCTGATCTGGCCTTCACGACCGAAGAGGCCACAGCGCTGATGCAGCTTCAGAAGCTGGAGCTGGCCCCGGCGGAGGTGGCCGAGCTCCGGGCCCGGACCGACGGCTGGCCCGCCGGTCTGATGTTCGCGGCGATGAACCTCGCCGGGAAGACCGACTCGGCGCAGGTGATCCGGGACTTCCGCGGAGACGCTGGCAACGTTGCCGCCTACCTGATGACCGAGGTGTTCGACGCGCAGCCCCCGGAGCTGCGCGAGTTCCTGCTCCGGACCTGCATCGTCGACGAAGTCCGTCCGGGGCTGGCCGAAGCACTGACTGGGCACGCTGGTGACCTTCGGTCCTTGCAGTTCATCTCCCACGGGAACTCGTTCATCCGGCCTGTTCAGGGAACTGCGGACTATTACACCTACCAGCCGCTGTTCCGCGAGTTCCTTCGCACCCAACTGTTGTTCGAGCGGCCCTCCCTCGCCCCTGCGCTGCACAGTGCTGCCGCCGATTGGTTCGCCCGGAACAACCAGCCGCTGGAGGCGATCCTGCACGCGATCACAGCTGGTGACTGGGGACGCGCGGCCAGGTACCTGGTGGGGAATCTCTACCTGGCCGGCCTGCTCGTGGGGCGTCAGCGCCGTCAGCTCACTTCGTTGTTCGCCGACCTGCCGGATGATCTCGGCGGCGCGGAGGCAGCCGTCGTCAGAGCCGCGCAGGCGCTTGCCGAGTTCGATGTCGGCCGCTGTACGAGGGAGCTCGCGAAGGCCAGGGACTTCCTGGACGATCCGACCTCCGCCCATCGGCAGGCCGTCGAGCTGGCGATCATCGTCCTGGAGGCGGTCTCGGCCAGTCTCGGGGCGGACCTCGAGGCCGGGCTGGCCGCCATGCTCACGGCGGAGGCAGAACTGAGTGTGGCATCGCAGGAGCCGGCGATCGCGCATCCCGAAGTGACGCTGCTCGTCGCGGGTTGCAAGGGCCGCGTGCTGCTACAGCGTGGAGACTTCCCGGCGGCCCTGGCAGCCTTCACCGACGGCGTCACCGTCGCCGAGGCAGCCGGTGCGCACGAGGCCCTGGCCGACTTCCTCGGGATGGCCGCATTGGTGGAAGCGCTGTGGGGACATCTGCGGCGCGCTGACGAGGTCGCAGCTCATGCGACCACGCTGGCGGACTCCGGGGCGCAGCCCCATCAGCCGCGGTCTGCGATCGTGGCCGAAGCCTGGGTGCACGCTGACCAGGGAGACCTGACAGCGGCCGAAGATCTGGTCCAGCGCGCCGCAGCTGCCACTCCCACCCACGACGCACGGGTTCTTGCCGCCGTACTGGCGCTGGTCCGGGCAAGACTGCTGCGTGCGGGGGGAGAAATCGGGCTGGCCGGTGCGGAGCTGCGGGCCGCGAGAGAAAGCTACGGCGCGCAGTACGGCGGCTGGCTCAGTCAGGCCCTCATCGTTGACGAGGCCAAGACACTCGTGGCACAGAACCTGCCCCATGAGGCCATCAGGGTGATCAAGCAATCGCAGGGCCGCGACCAGGTCGAGTCCCAGCTGGTTCTGCGACGAGCGGCTACCGAGGCCGGCGAACGCGGTCCCGGTCTGCCAGCCGTGGCCGCCGATCGCGGTGCCCCACTCGACACCCGGGTGGACGGCTGGCTCGTCCAGGCCGCCGAATCCATCAGGACCGGGGACTCCGGCCGCAGCGGGCTCTATCTGGAGCGCGCACTGCGACTGGCTGCCCCCGAGCAGCTGCGCCGTCCCTTCTCGGAGGCGCCGCCGGCGGTCCGAAGGTTGCTTCATCCGACCGGTGAACTGATCCGGCACCACCAGTGGCTCCGCCCACCCGGCCAGCTGCGTGGTCGCGCCCCGGCCTCGAGCCGGCCGGGGCCGGCGTTGGTCATCTCCACCTCGTTGACGGGCAAGGAGCACGAG
>NZ_DASRXP010000252.1:0-2950 GCF_035687465.1 Kribbella sp. | reverse complement strand
AGTGAGCGGCGGATGTCTCGCGTCCGCGGGCAGCAGTTGGCCATGGTCTTCCAGGAACCGATGACGGCACTGAACCCGACCATGCGAGTAGGCGACCAGGTCGCCGAGGCGATGCTGATCCACCGCACCAAACCCAACCGTCGCGCTGCTCGTGCCGCAGCTCTCGAGTTGCTGGAACTCGTCGGCCTGGCCGGCACGATGCGTGCCTATCCGCATCAACTATCTGGGGGCCAACGGCAACGAGTAGTCGTAGCGCTTGCCCTGGCCAACGATCCCGCACTACTCATCTGCGACGAACCGACGACAGCCTTGGACGTGACAGTCCAGGCGATGGTCCTCGACCTGATCATGCGCGGAGTCGCGGCGCGCGAATCCGCCTTGCTGTTCATCACCCACGACCTGGCAGTAGTCGCGACGGTCTGCCAACGCGTCCTCGTCATGTACGGCGGCCGGGTGGTCGAATCTGGTCCCGTTCAGGAGGTCTTCACCCGGCCCCGGCATCGCTACACCCAAGGTCTTCTCGCTGCATCCGACCTCGAGACAGCCGAACGCCGCCTGCCGACCATCCCGGGCAACGTCCCTCCCGCCGGCCAGTTCCCCGACGGCTGCGTTTTCCGAACCCGCTGCCGCCACGCCACCGACCTCTGCGCGACCCTTCCACCCTGGAGCGGCCCCGCCGAACACGGCTACGCCTGCCACCACCCAGCCACCACCGCCACGGTAGAGGTCTCCCATGCCTAAACCCGTAATCCAGGCGACCGTGACCTCCGCGAACTGGGCTTCGCCTGACGTGCGGCTTGCACGTCCCCGGCTTGGATGGCGCCCGCCCGAGCCCGTCATCCAGGCGACCGATCCCGTGGTGGTGGCACATGCCTGAGCCCATCATCAAGGTGACTGAGGTCGTGCGCGACTACCCCCGACCTCGCACTTCGTTGTTGCGCCCGGCACCGGTTGTCCACGCGCTGCGCGGGGTCAGCCTCGAAGTACAGGCCGGTGAGCGCTTCGGCATCGTCGGCGAATCAGGCTGCGGCAAGTCCACCCTGCTCCGCATCATCGCCGCCCTGGATCGAGCAACCTCCGGCCAGGTCGTTGTCGAAGGCACCGACATCACCCGCCTCCCCGAACGCCGCCTCCGCTTCCTCCGCGAGAACCTCCAACTGGTCTTCCAGGACCCGATGAGCTCGCTCGATCCGCGGATGCGCGTCCGCGACATCATCGCCGAACCTCTTGTCGTACAAGGGCATCCCGCCTCGGGAGAGCGCGTTCGCGAGTTGCTCGAGGCTGTTGGTCTGTCCGCGGACGCGGGGGACCGGTACCCACACCAGTTCTCCGGCGGCCAACGCCAGCGCATCTCGATCGCCCGCGCTATCGCACCCCGTCCCCGGATCCTGATCGCCGACGAACCAGTGAGCGCTCTCGACGTCTCCGTCCGAGCCCAGGTCCTGAACCTCATCTCGGACCTCGTCGACGAACTCAACCTGACCCTGATCTTCGTCTCCCACGACCTCTCCGTGATCAAACACGTCTGCAACCGCGTCGCCGTGATGCACGCCGGCGAAATCGTGGAAACCGGCTACACCGGCGACGTCTACGCTGCCCCCCGCCACGCCTACACCCGCCGCCTGGTCTCCTCCATCCCCACCCTCACCCGAGCCCTAACCGGCACCACCACCGCCGACCTAGTAGAGGGGGACCCCACATGACTAGTCGTTCAGTTCCGTCCGTCGGCGAGCGACCGTTCCCTGCGGGGCTTCCGGTGGGGGAGTCGTGGGTTGAGGTGTCGTCGACGGCGCCGGTTTACTTCCCGTACGACGGGTCTGTGGTCGCGGAGGCGCCCGTGGGAGATGTCGGGCTGGCTCGTCGGGCTCTCGAGATCGCGCTCTCTTCGCGTTCCGAGGTTGGCCGCCTGCCTTCGCATGTGCGCAGGTCAGCGCTTCAGGGAGCGCTCTCTGCCGTCTCCCAACACCGCGACGCCTTCATCGATCTGCTCGTCCTCGAGACCGGCAAGCCGCTCGTCGACTGCCGGGTAGAGCTCGAGCGCACCCTCCTCACCCTGCAAACCTCAGCGGAGGAAGTGGCGAGGCTCCACGGCGAAACCGTTCCGCTCGACCTCCTGCCAAGCGGAGACGGGCTGATGGGTTTCTGGGTACGGAAGCCGATAGGCGTGGTCATCGGGATCACCGGCTTCAACTACCCGCTACTTCTGGCGTCGCACAAGATCGCTCCCGCCCTCGCGGCCGGTTGCCCGATCATCATCAAACCCGCGCCCCAGACTCCGCTTGCGACGCTCTGGCTGGTCCACCTCATCCGCGAAGCCCTCGTCGCCGCCGGCGGACCTGCGTCAGCGGTGCAACTGGTTACCGGGGGAGTAGAGGTCGGCTCCAGCTTGACCACCGACCGCCGAATCGGTGCTGTCTCCTTCACCGGATCAGCCGCAGTCGGTCACCAGATCGCCCGCGACGCAGCACCCACCAAGGTCCTCCTGGAACTCGGCTCAAACTCAGCCCTAGTAGTCGCGGAAGACGCCGACCTCGACGCAGCAGCCGACGCCGTAGTACGGGGTGGGTACTACGCCTCCGGCCAAGCCTGCATCTCGGTTCAACGCGTCATCGCCGTCGAGTCAATCCGCGCCGACCTGCTAGAGAAGATCCAGCAGCGCCTCGCCTCGGTGGTAGTCGGCGACCCCCGCAACGAGACCACCCGAGTAGCGGCCCTGATCGACCCCCGCTCCACCACCCGAGTCCGCACCTGGATCAACGAAGCCCTAACCGCCGGCGCCACCCTCGCCTACCCACCCACTACCTCCACTAGCCCCACTGCCGCCGCCGACACCACCAGCGCGACCAGCACCAGCGCCAGCGACGCGGGCACCACGACGCCCAGCACCAGCGCCAGCGACACGGGCACCACGACGCCCAGCACCAGCGCCAGCGACACGGGCACCACGACG
>NZ_DASRXP010000251.1:0-14163 GCF_035687465.1 Kribbella sp. | reverse complement strand
CCCTCGTCCTCGGTGTGCAGGGGACGGGTCTTGTTGAGCAGGGAATCGGCGAAGTGGCCGATCTCGGCGACGAAGGTGTTCACCGGCTCGAGGTCGAAGGTCTCGGTCTCGCCGGAGCGGAGCCGGTAGGTCAGCGAGTTGCCGTCGCTGTGCAGCGCCCCGAGCTCGCCGACGACTGAGAAGCGCTCGGTGACGTCGGCCGGCTGGTAGGCCCAGCTGGTCACCAGCTGGCCGACGACGCCGTTGTCGAACCTGATCAGGACCTGCGCCGAATCCTCGCCGTCCATGAACTTCAGCCGATGCGTGGACAGCATCGCGGTGGCCTCGACCGGTGCGCCACCGGCCAGGTGCAGCATCAGGTACGTCGGGTGGTAGCCGGTGTCGATCAACTCTCCACCGCCGCTCGTCTTGCTACTCGCCCGCCAGCCCATGGTGGACGGGTCGAAGTCGTTGTAGAAGCTGTCGGTGGTTCGCACCTCGTAGACCGTTCCGAGGATTCCGGCGTCGAGCAGCTCCTTCGCCTTGGCCACGGTCGGCATGAACAACTGGTTGTGCGCGCACATGAGGGTCACGCCGTTGGCCTCGACTGCCGCCCGGACGTCCGCGGCTTCGGCGGCCGTGAGGCAGAGCGGCTTCTCACACAGAATGTGTTTGCCGGCTTGGGCAGCGGCCACGATCGCGTCCCGGTGCAGGTGGTGGGGCAGGCAGATGTCCACCGCGTCGAGATCCTCGGCCTCGAGCATCAGCCGATAGTCCGTGTACGGCGCTGCGCCCAGCTCGCCACCGCGATCGACAGCCGTCTGTTGCACGGCGTCGGCCACGGCGGTGATGCCGATCTTCTCGGCATGCTCGCGATAACCACTGATGTGCGCGCTCGCGATACCGCCACCGCCGATGAGCCCGACCCTGATCTGTGGCATAGAAAAGTCTTCTCCTCGGTTGGGGGGCCTTATTTCGTGGTGTAGGCGATGGTCCGTCCCTTGGCAGCGGCCTGGTTGGCGGCTTGGACCAGCCGGGTCAGCTCCACTGCCCGGGCCAGGTTGTCGTCCGCCCGGGTGCCCTCGGTGATGTGGTCGACCCACTGGGCGAACGGCTCCTTGCCGGGCTCGGGCACCGGCAACTCCCGGGCCTCGCCGCCGAACGCCGGCCCCGCGACCCGTAGTACGTAATCTGCGTCGGTGTAGGTCAGACTGCCTTCGGTGCCGAAGATCTCGATGGTGAAGGGGTTCGGGCTGGTGAAGCCCGCCTCGATGACACCGATCTTCTGGTCGCGATAGCCAACGGTGACGACCGCGTTGTCCTCGAGGCCGCGGCCGCTCACGGAGCGGTAGGTGGCGCTGACGGTGTCGGGATCGGCACCGAGGAACAGTTGCAGCAGGTAGACCGGGTGGCAGCCGAGGTCGGTCAGTGCACCGCCGATGGCGGCCTTCTGATCGAAGAAGCGATCGGGCAGCCAGCCCTTCGTACCGTCTCTCGGAACAGCCCCGTCATGCGACAGCCGGACCCGGCCGTAGGTGAGCTTCCCGAGGTCGCCGCTGTCGATCACGTCGCGGATCGCTTTGGTGTAGCCGTGCGAGAGGCGGGGCAGGGAGACGACCAGTTTGACCTCGTTGCCGTCCGCCGCGGCGATGATCTCCTCCGCCTCCGTCACCTTCGGCGCGAGCAGCTTCTCCGTGAAGATGTGCTTGCCCGCGTTCGCCGCTCTGATCATCAGGTTGCGGTGCGCGTTCGTCGCCGTGGTGATGATGACGCCGTCGAGGTCGGCACGGCTCAGCAGCGCGTCGAGATCATCGCCGAACGGTACGCCGAACTGGTCCGCACCGGGCTGCCCGAGTGCCGGGTCGTCGTCCCAGACCGCGACCAGCTCGGTGCCGGGATGTTCTTGTGTCTGCCGTGCGTAGTCCCCCGCGTGCACATGCCAGAACCCGAGAACCGCGATCTTCAAGGGCTTGGACACCTTCGCCTCCAACAAGATCGCCGTGACATCGCGATCCACCGTACAGCGGGTCGTTGACCGCGCAATTAGCAGCCGGTTGTTCAAGTTCCGTTTGCCGTAGGGCTGCCGTGCCGGTGGAGGATCAACTCGCTCCAGTGGCCGCTGCGGCGGTCCGTCCTCGACGGGGCCGAGAGCTCGCCCCGATCTCGTGAACACGCAAACCCGGGCCGACGCCAGCAGGCGTCCGCCCACCGATGTCCCAAGGAGCATTGCCATGTCTCTCGCTCGTCGTTCAGTACTCCGCGGCGCTGCCGTCGGCGCCACCGGTGTCGGCTTCGCTGCCGTCGGCGCCATTCCCTCGCTGGCCGAGGCGACCCCGGCCGACGAGGCCCGCCGGCCGTTCCCGACGCACCGCCCGTTCCCGCCGCTGATGGACGACCCCAAGGGCGTCCTCGCGCTGCCGCCGGGGTTCAAGTACACGGTCGTCACCCACGCCGGCCAGACCAAGCTGAAGAGCGGCCAGCCGACCCCGGCCCTGCACGACGGCACCGCGGCCTTCGACGCCGGCAAGAACTACACGCTGATCCAGAATCACGAGATCGGCGGCAACGACCCGCTGGGCGTGCCCCAGATCCCGGGCACCGTCTACGACTCCGGCGTCGGCTCGGCCGGCGGCTGTACGGTCATCTCCGTCGACAAGAACGGCAAGAACCTCGGCGAGTGGGTCGGCATCTCCGGCACCCTCACCAACTGCGCCGGCGGCCCGACCCCGTGGGGCACCTGGCTGACCTGCGAGGAGACCGAGAGCAAGGCCAACGGCACCACCCGGCTCAAGGACCACGGCTACGTCTTCGAGGTCTGGGGCGACGGCAAGACCGCCAACCCGATCCCGCTGAAGGCCCTCGGCCGCAACGCCCACGAGGCCGTCGCGATCGACCGGGACAAGGCCCACATCTACCTGTCCGAGGACGCTTCCGGCCCCAACGGTCTCTTCTACCGCTGGCGGGCGCCGTCCGGTTACCGGCTCGGCTCGAAGAGCTACAAGGACCTCGCGAACGTCAACTTCGGCACCCTCGAGGCGATGGCCATCCTCGGTGACGACGGCAAGCCGATCCCGGACGTCGCCTACCTGACGTCGGCCCAGCTGCTCCGTCCGTTCCGGGTCGCCTGGGTCAAGGTGCCTGACCGGGACGCTGCCACGGTCTCCACCCGCAAGCAGTTCACCGACGACCAGGTCACCCGCGGCAAGAAGTTCGAGGGCGTCTGGGGCACCCACGACGGCGTGTACGTGGTCAACTCCTTCGCCAAGATGGGCACCACGGACATCCCGGCCGACGGCGTCCCGCACGAGGGCATGATCTGGTTCTACAACTACAAGGCCCAGACCATCCAGCTGGTCACCTACTTCCCCGCGAACCCCGCTGCCATGCAGGGCGCCACCGCGAAGTACGACGACTTCAACTTCGACGCTCCGGACAACGTCACCGTCACTCCGTGGGGATCGCTCATCCTCGCCGAGGACGGTCTCCAGAGCAGCCACGTGCTGAGCTCGACCCCGGGCGGCCCGACGTACGCGATCGCCCGCAACCAGCTGAACGACTCCGAGTTCACCGGCCCGACCTTCTCCGACGACGGCAAGGTGCTCTTCGTCAACCTCCAGACCCCTGGCATCACCTTCGCCATCACGGGTCCCTGGCGCGATTACCTCGGCTGAAACCAGCCGTAGTACTGGCCGGCGGAGCACCCCCGTAGTCGGGTGGTGCTCCGCCGGCCCTAGGATCACCGGCTAGTTCGGTCCCCGGTTGTCCGCCTCGTCGTCCGGTCTGCGGCCGTTGCCCGGTGGACGGTCGTCCTGGTTGCCGCCGATGACCTTCGCGGTCGGCGGGACGAAGCGGCGTACCGGCAGGCCCTTCAGTGCGCTCTGCATGGCGGTCTGCCACAGCGGTCCGGCGGTACCGGAGCCGGTCGGATCCGAGATGTCCTCGCCGTCCAGGGTGTGGCCGTACATCAGGTTCGTGTACGGCAGATTCGCATCGGCCACGACCGCGGCCGCCGCGAGGTTCGGCGCGTAGCCGGCGTACCAGACGGCGAGGTTGTCCTGGATCGTGCCGGTCTTACCGGCCAGGTCCCAGTTGCCGAAGTTCAGTCGACCACCGGTGCCACCCGGCTCCATCACCGCGCTCAGCACCCGGTTGACCCCGTCAGCGACTCCTGGCGCGATGGCCTGCTTGCAGTCGATGCCGGGGGTTTCGATCGGCTTGCCTGCCTTGTCCCGCAAGGAGGTGACGAGGACCGGTCGGCAGTACTTGCCGCGGGCCGCGAAGGTCGCGTACGCGTTCGACAGCATCAAGGGCGTCACGTAGCCGACGCCCAGCGTGAACGACACCACCTGGTCCAGCGGCTCGAGCGTCTGCGCGTTGTACATCCCCAGGTCGGCCGCGATGGTCGCCGGCGCACACAGCCCGGTCCGCTGGGACAGCTGCAGGAAGTAGGTGTTGGTCGAGTAGCGGGCCGCCTCGATCAGCGTCAGGTTCCCGCTCCTGGTCGAGTTCTGCGGCCGGTAGTCCCGGTCCCGGGTGAAGCCCTTGCAGGTCCGGAACTTCTTCATACTGAGGTCGATCTGCGCTGGTGAGTTGATCCGGTAGTTCAGCGGGAGACCCTGCTGGATCGCGGCCGCGATCGTGAAGGCCTTCATCGTCGAACCGTTCTGGAACCCGCCGTACCCACCGGGGTACGACTTCTCCACGTTGTAGTTATACGCCGTCTGGTTCTTGCCGTTGCCGTACGGCTTGCTCTGCACCATCGCCTTCACCAGACCGCTGCCCGGCTCGACGATCGTGATCGCCGCGACGGCGGTGTCGGTGGGTTTGCTGTGCTGCCTGATCGAGGCCTGCGCGGAGGCCTGCAGCCGCGGGTCCAGCGAGGTTCTGACGGTCAGGCCGCCGGTCTTCAGGTAGTGGTCCCGCTCCTTGGCGGTCCGGCCCAGCGCCGGGTTGTCCAGCAGCTTCGAGACGACGTAATCGCAGTAGAAGGGATACCGCGAACTGGCGCAGCCGTTGGGCACCTTCTGGACTCTGGCCAGGTCGATCACCGGGGTCTTCAGGGCGGCGTTCGCCTGCCCCGGGGAGATGATGCTCAGTTCGAGCATCCGCCGGATCACGACATCGCGCCGGGCCTTGGCGCGTGGCAGGTCGTTCGTCGGGTCGTAGCCGGTCGGGTTCTTCACCAGCCCGGCCAGCAGCGCGGCCTGCGGCAGCGTGAGGTTCTTGGCCGTGGTCCGGAAGTAGTGCTGAGCAGCAGCCTGTACGCCGTACGCGCCGTCGCCGAAGTTCACCAGATTCAGGTACCGCTCCAGAATCTGGTCCTTCGAGAACTCGCCCTCGACCGCGATCGCGTAGCGCAACTCGGCCAGCTTGCGCTCGTACGTCACCGCCGTCGCCCGCTGGCGTTCCTCGGCGGTCTTGGCCTTCTCGACCAGACTCAGCTTCACGTACTGCTGGGTGATGCTGGATCCACCCTGCTCGACCACGCCCTCCGACTGGTTGCGCAGCATCGCCCGCAATGTGCCCTTCGCGTCCAGGGCGCCGTGCTGGTAGAACCGCGAGTCCTCGATCGCCACCAGCGCCTTGCGCATGATCGGGCTGATCTGGGCCAGTGCCACCGGCACCCGGTTCTGTTCGAACAGGGTGGCGATCAGGCTGCCGTCCGCCGCGAGGATCCGGCTTCTGACGGCCAGCGGCTCGGTGTCGAGCTCACGCGGCAGGCTCTGCACCGACTGCGCGACCTCCTGGGTCCCGAGTCCGGCGAATCCTGCGAACGGAATCGCGAGCCCCGCCGCCAGCGCACCGGCGAGCACGCTCACGCCGATGAACTTGATCAACGACTGAACTCCGCTGCGAACACCCCGGTCTGCCGCGGGCACCTCTCCAGGCTAAGTCCGTTCCCCGGTCACCGATACCCGCTGTAACCACTCTGTGAGCTCGGACTTCGAGGCCGGGGTCATGCTCGCTAGTTGACGAGCAAGGTGGGAGGCTACCCACCGACGCCCGTACGCCGGGCTTCGTCCGTGTCGACGTCGTCGGAGGTAGAAACACCCGTGTTCTCGCGCATTGCCATCGTCAACCGGGGTGAGGCCGCGATGCGGCTCATCCACGCCGTCCGCGACCTCAACGCAGCAGCGGGGCCCGGCGGGCAGCGAATCGAGACGGTGGCGCTGCACACGGAGGGTGAGCGGCGGGCCATGTTCGTGCGGGAGGCGGACCTCGCCTACGACCTAGGCCCCGCGGTGAACCGGCCGTACCTCGACTACGCAGTGCTAGAGAAGGCCCTGACGGAAACGAAGGCCGACGCCGCCTGGGTCGGCTGGGGATTCGTCGCTGAGGACCCGAACTTCGCCGAGCTGTGCGCGCGGATCGGGGTGACCTTCATCGGCCCCAGCCCCGAGGCGATGCGGAAACTCGGCGACAAGATCGGCTCCAAGCTGATCGCCGAGGAGGTCGGCGTACCGGTCGCTCCGTGGAGTCGCGGCGGGGTCGACACCCTCGAGGACGCGAAGGCGGCGGCCGCGAAGATCGGCTACCCCTTGATGCTCAAGGCAACGGCCGGTGGCGGCGGGCGCGGGATCCGGATGGTCGCCTCCGACGCCGACCTCACCGACGCCTACCAGCGGACCCGCGCGGAAGCCGAGCGCGCCTTCGGCTCCGGCGTCGTCTTCCTCGAACGGCTCGTCACCGGCGCCCGGCACGTCGAGGTCCAGGTCATCGCCGACGGGCAGGGCACCGCGTGGGCGATCGGCGTGCGCGACTGCTCGGTCCAGCGCCGCAACCAGAAGGTGATCGAGGAGTCGGCGTCGCCGGTCCTGGACGCCGGGCAGGTCGAGGAGCTCAAAGCCAGCGCCGAGCGGCTCGCCGTCGCCGTGGACTACGCCGGGGCGGGCACTGTCGAGTTCCTGTACCACCCGGGCGAGCGGTTCTTCGCCTTCCTCGAGGTGAACACCCGGCTCCAGGTCGAGCACCCGATCACCGAAGTGACGACCGGGACGGACCTGGTCAAGCTCCAGCTCCACGTGGCCGCCGGCGGCCGGCTCGAGGGAGACAAGCCTGTCGAGATCGGCCACGCCGTCGAAGCCCGCCTGAACGCCGAGGACCCGGACCGCGACTTCGCCCCGTCACCGGGACGCATCGCCCTGCTCGACCTGCCGTCCGGCCCGGGCATCCGGGTCGACACGGGGGTCGGCGAGACCGACTCGATCCCGGCCGACTTCGACTCGATGATCGCCAAGATCATCGCCGTCGGCCGCGACCGCGACGAGGCGCTCGCGCGGCTGCGCCGGGCCCTGACCGAGACGACAGTCGTGATCGAGGGCGGCTCGACGAACAAGAGCTTCGTGCTCGACCTGCTCGACTCGCCGGAGGTGGTGGACGGCAGCGCCGACACCGGGTGGATCGACCGGGTCCGGACCCAGGGCCGGCTCGTCGCCCACCGGCACTCAGGCGTCGCGCTGGTTGCCGCGGGCATCGAGGAGTACGAGACGGAGGAGGCCGTCGAGCGAACCCGTCTGATCGATTCCGCGCGCGGCGGTCGTCCCCAGGTGCAGCACCGCACCGGCCGGGCAGTCGACCTCAAGCTGCGCGGAACGGCGTACAAGGTGACCGTCTCGCGGATCGGGTCGCACCGGTTCCGCGTCGTCATCGCCACGGGCGCGACCGAGCAGACCATCGATGCGGAGATCGACCGCATCGATAGGTACAAGAGCCGCATCACCATCGGGGGCCGCACGCACCGCCTCGTCACCGCGACCCACGGAGCCGTCCAGCTCGTCGAGGTCGACGGCGTCACCCACCGCGTCAGCCTCGACGAAGGCGGCGTACTCCGCTCGCTGTCGCCGGCCCTCGTCGTGGCGACCCCGGCCGCGGTCGGCGACGAGATCGCGGCCGGTGCGCCCGTCCTCGTCCTCGAGTCGATGAAGATGGAGACGGTGCTGTCCGCGCCGTTCGCCGGCCGGGTCAAGGAGCTGCTCGTCTCGATCGGCAGCCAGGTCGAGACCGGCGCCCCGCTGCTCCGCCTCGAACCCGTCGGCGATGGCGAGGAGGAGACCGCCGCCTCCGGGGAGGCCGTCGACCTCGACCTCCCGAACGGCGGTTCGCTTCCGCTGGACCCCGCGGCCCGGGCGGATCGGCGTCGCGGCGACCTGTCCGCGATGCTGCTCGGCTACGACGTCGACCCGCGGGACGAGGGCCGCACCCTCGCGGCGTACCTGGAGGAGCGGGACGGGCTGGTCGCCGAGGGAGACTCGCCGCTCCAGGCCGAGCTGCGACTCCTCGAGGCGTTCGGCGACTTCGCCGAGCTGTCGCGCAACCGTCCGGCGGGTGAGGACCTGCACCTGGAGACCCGGGTGCACAGCCCGCGCGAGCACTTCCACACCTATCTCCAGAGCTTCGACCCCGAGCGGGCCGCACTCCCCCAGGACTTCCGCGCCAAGCTAGGCCGCGTACTACGTCACTACGGCGTCACCGACCTCGACCGGACACCCGAGCTCGAGCAAGCCGTCTTCCGGGTGTTCCTTGCCCAGCAACGATCGGCGCCCGAGGTCCAACTCGTCACCGCGCTGCTCCAGAGATGGCTTACCGAGCCGGCTCCCGGATCGCCACTCGACGGGACCGCCCGCGACGTCCTCGACCGTGTCATCACGGCGACGCAGCTGCGGTTCCCCATCGTCGGCGACCTCGCGCGCAGCGTCCGGTTCAGCTGGTTCGACCAGCCACTCGTGGACGCGGAGCGGGAAAGCGTCCTCGGCGGTGTCCGGGACGAGCTCGCCGTCATCACCCAACTGCCGGCCGGTCCCGACCGCGACGCCCGGATCGACGCGCTCGCCGCCATCCCCGAGCAGATCGTCCGGTTCCTCGCCGAGCGGATCGTCGGCGCCGAACTCCCGGCCGACGAGCCGATGCTCGCCGTCCTGATCAAGCGCCACTACCGCGAGCACCTCCTCCGCGACCTGCGCGAGGAGGGCCTGGTCGGGCGACCGTTCGCCGTCGCCGACTACACCCTCGACGACCGGCCCACCCATCTCGTGACGACGATCGGCCGGGTCGACGAGCTGACCCCGGACAGCGGGCTGGTCGAGACCATCACCGCCGGGCTCGCGAGCGCACCGGAGGGCCACCAGGGCGTCGTCGACCTGTACCTCGCGTGGCCCGCACTCCCCGAGTCCCCGGAGGAGGCGTCGGCCTATCTGTCGGACCGGCTCGCCGGTCTCGCCTTCGCCCACGACGTACGCCGCGTCGCGGTGGCCGTGTGCCCCGGCGGGGATCGCCCGGTCGGGTACTTCACCTTCCGGCCACAGCCCGACCAGACGATGGCCGAGGACTCCCTCGTCCGCGGCGTGCACCCGATGGTGGGCCGACGGCTCAACCTGTGGCGGTTGCGCGAGTTCGACGTGACGCGGCTCGAGGCACCCGAGGACGTGCTCCTGTACCGGTGCGTCGCCCCGGGCAACGAATCCGACCAGCGGCTCGTGGCCCTCGCACAGATCCGTCAGCTCGCCGTCGTCCGTGACGAGGACGGCCGGGTCGTCGGGCTGCCCCACGCCGAGCGGGCGATCGCGAACTGCCTGGAGGCGATCCGCCGGGCCCGGACCGCGAGCGGCGCTGCGGGTGCCCGGCTCGACATGAACTACGTGTGGGTCCACATCTGGCCGGCCATCGAAGCAGAGGTCGAGCAGCTGACCTCTCTCAAGGCCAACATCGCCCCGGTGACGGCAGGAGCCGGGATCGAGGAGGTCCTGGTCGAGGGAACCATCGCCCTCCCCAACGGCGAAGCGGTCCCGATGGCCGCCCGGTTCTACTACCAGCCGGGCTCAGGGGTCGTGTCCTCGCTCGAGGGTCCTCCGACGGAGAACCTCAAGCCGCTCGACGACTACGCCCAGAAGGTCGTGCTGGCCCGGCGCCGCGGGGTCGTCTACCCGTACGAGTTGCAGGCGATGATCGCGGGCCGCGGTGGCACCGCAACGGAGTACGACCTCGACGACGGCGGCAAGCTCGTGCCCGCCAACCGGCCGTACGGCGAGAACAAGGCGGGCATCATCGCGGGCGTCATCTCGACGCCGACCGAGCGCTACCCCGAGGGTGTGCAGCGGGTCCTGCTCTGTGGTGACCCCCTCCGCGCGCTGGGCGCCGTGTCGGAGGCGGAGTGCTCCCGGATCATCGCCGCACTCGACCTCGCGGAGTCGATGGACGTTCCGCTGGAGTGGTTCGCGGTCTCCGCGGGCGCCCGGATCTCGATGGACTCCGGCACCGAGAACATGGACTGGGTCGCGAAGGCGCTGAAGCGGATCGTCGAGTTCACCCAGGCCGGCGGTGAGATCAACATCGTTGTCGCCGGCATCAATGTCGGCGCCCAGCCGTACTGGAACGCCGAGGCGACGATGCTGATGCACACCAAGGGCATCCTGGTGATGACCCCGGACAGCGCGATGGTCCTGACCGGCAAGCAGTCGCTCGACTTCTCCGGTGGCGTCTCCGCCGAGGACAACTTCGGGATCGGCGGCTACGACCGGGTGATGGGCCCGAACGGACAGGCGCAGTACTGGGCGCCCAACCTGGCCGGTGCGATCGGCATCCTGATGACGCACTACGACCACACGTACGTCGCATCGGGCGAGGCCGGACCGCGTCGCGCGACGACGAGCGACCCGTTCGACCGCGACGTCACGACTTACCCCCACGATCCGGTCGATTCGGGGTTCACGACGGTCGGCGACATCTTCTCCGCCGAGACCAACCCCGACCGGAAGAAGGCGTTCGACATCCGCACGGTGATGGCGGCCGTCGCCGACCAGGACCACGCGACCCTCGAGCGGTGGTCCGGGATGGCCGACTCCGAGACGTCGGTCGTGTACGACGCCCACATCGGCGGGATCCCCGTCGGCCTGATCGGCATCGAGTCGAAGTCCGTCGCGCGGCGCGGGTTCCCTCCCACCGACGGGCCGGACCTGTACACGGCCGGAACGCTCTTCCCGAAGTCGTCGAAGAAGACCGCCCGGGCGATCAACGCCGCGAGCGGGAACAGGCCGCTCGTGGTGATCGCGAACCTGTCCGGCTTCGACGGGTCGCCGGAGTCGATGCGCAACCTCCAACTCGAGTACGGCGCGGAGATCGGCCGGGCCATCGTCAACTTCGACGGCCCGATCGTGTTCTGCGTCGTGTCCCGGTACCACGGTGGCGCGTTCGTCGTCTTCTCCAAGGCGCTGAACCCGCGGATGACGGTGCTCGCGGTCGAGGGCTCGTACGCCTCGGTCATCGGTGGCGCCCCGGCGGCCGCCGTCGTCTTCACCCGGGAGGTCGACGCCCGGACCGCGAAGGATCCCCGGGTCAGCGAACTCGAGCACAAGCTCGCGGAGACGTCGGGCGCCGAACGCGCTTCCCTCGCGACCCAATTGGCCGAGACGCGGCGCGACGTCCGCAGCGAGAAGCTCGGCGAGGTCGCGACGGAGTTCGACCGCGTCCACAACATCCACCGCGCTGTCACCGTCGGTTCGGTCGACGAAGTCATCGCCGGCTCCGAACTCCGCCCGAAGATCATCACCGCCCTGGAATCCGGCCTCGGCCTCCGCTAACTCCACTACGTCCGAAGAACTGGAGAGACGTCTCGCCAGTTCTTCGGACGTAAGCGCTCAGGCCGCGGCGCGGAGGTGCTCGTCAGAGGCCTCGGGCTCGGCCGTGGGCCGGAGGTCGGTGGGGGTGGGCCGGGCGTCGGTTGCTGCGCGTTCGCGGCGGGCCAGGAGGATGAACGGGAGGACGAGGAGCTGGAGCCCCGCGCTGATGACGTAAGACGGGCCGTAGCTCCAGGCATCGGCGGCCTTGCCGAGGGCGGGCTGGATGACCACACCACCGGCTGAACCGAGCAGGTTGTCCGACGAGAGCACGGTCGCCCGCTGCGCCGACGGAATCAGGCCGTTGAGGTACGCCTGCCGCACCGGCGTGGCAGCGGCGTACATGACGGCCCAAACCGCCAGGAGCGCGAACACCAGCCAGAAGTTCGATGTCAGCCCCATCATCGCCAGCACGACCGCGCTGACAGCCGCCGTGACGAGCAGCACCGAGGTACGCCGCCTGAACACCCTTGCCACCACCGAAGCCGAGGCGCCCCCGGCGATCTGCGCCAAAGCGACCAGCCCCGCCGCCACACCAGCGACCGCGTACGAATCGCTACTGCCGTAGAGCTCGAGCAGGTAGGGCTGCGCAGCGTAGAAGCCGTAGCCGCTGACGCCCGCGGCGAAGGGAGCGGCGAGCATCAACCAGCGCACCGGCGGGTTGAGCAAACCATGATCCAGCGAGGACCGCAGGATGCCACGCATCTCCGACGTGACCGAGACCCGCGGTTTCGGCGCGAACCCGACGTCATGCATCGACCGCCAGGCCACCACGAAGGTGAGACCGAGCAACACCGCCCGAACCAGGTACGGAATGCCCAGGTTGGTCCACTGCGCCAGGAAACCACCCCCGATCGTGCCGCCCAGCATCGCGAACCCACCCGCGACCTGCCCCTTGGCGAACGCCGCATCCAGCGAGCCGGTGTACCCGGTCGCGTTCAGACCGTCCACTAACCACGCCTCGGTAGCACCGCTGAAGAACGTGAACCCGAGACCGAGCAGGATCGAGGCCACCGCCCACGCGGCAAACGGCGCGTGCGCCTGCCACAGCAGCAGATAGAGCAAGGTCGATCCGACCAACGTGCCCGCTCCCAGCAGGTACGACGTACGCCGCCCGACCGTGTCCGCCACGACACCTGTCGGCACCTCGAACAGCACGATCCCCACGGTGAAGAACGCATTCGCCGCGAACGCCTCACCGATACTCAGTCCGGCGTCGAGCAGGAACAGCGTGTTGATCCCCCAGATCATCGACGACGCGCTCGTCGCCACCACGACCAGCGTCACGTACGTCCGCAAAACCTGATCCGCCGCCGACCTCATCCCGCACCTCCTCCGTAGCAAGCACCCGATCCGTGCTGTCACCTGCTACGTCGGAGCAACCTCCAACTTCTCGACCTATGGCAGCAACACGGCTGCGGCCTCGGGAATACCGGCTTCCAGGTCGCGGTGCGCCTGGCCCGCTTGGGACAGAGGGTAAGTGCGGATCTGGCGGGTGCCGAACACGCCATCGCGCCAAGCCTGGAACAGTTCCGTACTCGCGGTCAGGAGGGTGGCCTGGTCAGGGAGGTGGTCACCGGTGCTTGACCTGGTGATCCGGATCTTCCGGCTCGTCAGGGCGGCGGTGTCGACGTCTGGTTCACCTGAGGCCGTACCGATCAGGTCGACGGTTCCACCGTCCCGCAAGGCCGCTACCGCTTCGGCGAAAGTCGCACGGCCGACAAGGTCGTACAGAACATCCGCGCCGTCTCCAACCGCTTCCGCCAGTTGACCGGTGCCCGCCACGACGACGTGCTTCAAGCCGAGGGCTCTGGCCGCCTCGACACGACTCTCGCCGGCGACTGGGGTGATGACCGTTGCGCCGAGATGTTGTGCCCAGGTCGCGAGAAGCGAACCCACTCCCCCGGTCGCGCCGGTGACCACGATCAGGTCGCCGGGCCGCACGGCATGCACCCGATGAAGGCGACCCCACGCCGTCAGGCCGTTCGCCAGCAAGGACGCCGCAGCTGTCGAGGAGAGGTCGTCCGGCAGCGGTATCGCGTCCGTTGCCGAGAGCAACCTGACTTCGGCGTACGCGCCAAGGGCGAAGTAGTACCCGATCCGATCGCCGACCTTTGGCGAATCCACGCCAGGTCCGACCGCCTCGACAACACCGGCGCCTTCGCCACCGATCACGGCCGGGTACGACGGCAGCGGGAAACGTCCACTACGGAAGTAGGTGTCGACGTAGTTCACGCCGATGGCCTCCTGCCGGATCCGGAGCTGTCCGGCGGCAGGCTCCCCTACCGTCTCTGATTCGTACCGCAGGACATCGGGTCCGCCGGCCTCGTACAGACGCACGACAGCACTCACAGTCAGCCGCCGAACCGGGGAACGGCGCCCAGTTGCTGGAGGAGGTCGAGCAGCGTGGCCACACCCCAGTGGTCGGTGATCTTCCCGTCGACGACCCGCATCACGTCCACCGTGTAGAAGCTGACCTTCTTTCCGGTTGGCGCGATGCCGAGGAACTCGCCCTGGTGCGTCCCGTGGTACGTCTTGTAGGTGGTGACGAGGTCGTCGGCGGCAACCTGCCAGT
>NZ_DASRXP010000250.1:0-6204 GCF_035687465.1 Kribbella sp. | reverse complement strand
CATCGGGGCCTGGAGGACGCCGCGGACCATCAGCTTGATCGGTGTCACGTGGGTGACGACGACGACCGTCTTGCCCGGGTACGCCGCCAGGATGCCGTCGCGCGCGGAGCGGGCCCGGCGTGCACAGGCGTCGAACGACTCGCCTCCGGGCGGCGCGACCGTGGTCGACTCCATCCAGGCGCTGAGGGCCTCCGGCCACTTCTCCTGGACCTCGGCGAACGTGTGCCCGTCCCAGTCGCCGAACGAGCACTCCACCCAGCCGTCCCGGACATCCACTTCGAGCCCAAGCGACTCCGCGACCACCGCGGCCGTCTGCTGCGTCCGCAGCATCGGCGATGACACCACCGCGTCCACGCCGCCAATAGTCGACAGGTACTGCGCGGCCGCCCGCGCCTGGGCCTCCCCCGTCGGGCTCAGTCCCGGATTGTCCCCACTGGAACCGGAGAACCGCTTCTCAACCGTGTGCGGCGTCTCGCCATGCCGGAGGAAGATCAGCCGGGTCGGCGGCTCCGCCTGCGCGAAACCCCAACCCCGCATCGCCTTCTTCTGATCTGTCGGCGCCTTCGGCTCAGCTGCAGCAACAGCCGTCGGGGCGGGCCGGAGCGGCACCGGCTTCCCGTCCAGCGCCATGTTCGCCAGCGCGTCGGCAGCCGAGTTCTGGGCCCTCGGCACCCAAGTCCACTCTGTGCCGAACGGCGCGAGCGACTGCGCCTTCATCGCCAGCGGCTTCATGTCCGGGTGCTTGACCTTCCACCGCCCGGCCATCTGCTCGATCACCAGCTTGGAGTCCATCCGGACCTCGATCGAGGCGTCCGGCGCGTACTCCGCGGCCAACTCGAGGCCCGCGATCAGCCCGCTGTACTCCGCCACGTTGTTCGTCGCGATCCCCAGGGTGACGGCCCGCTGCGCGATCACCTCACCGGTCTCGGGATCCCGGACCAACGCGCCGTAAGCCGCCGGACCAGGGTTGCCGCGCGAACCACCATCGGCCTCGATGATGACGTGCGTGTAGCGGGCAGTGCTGTCGGTCATACGCTGCTCTCCGCCGTACGAACCAGGATTCGCCCGCACTCCTCGCAGCGCAGTACTGCATCGGGCGGGGAGGCCTTGAACCGGCTGAGGTCAGACGGCGCGAGCTCCATCCGGCAGCCCATGCAGCGCTTGCCGACCAGCGGCGCGGCACCGATGCCACCGTTGCGCTCGCGCAGCCGCTGGTACATCGTGATGAGGTCGTCCGGGAGCTCCGCGGCGATCGTGGCGCGCTGGTCGCCGACAGTCGCCCGCTGCTCGTCGAGCTCCTTCAACGCGGCGTCCCGGGTCGCTTCCAGCTCGGTCTGCCGACCGGCGAACGCGTCGGCCCGGGTGCGGAGGCCCGCCTGGGTCGCCTCGGCGGCCTCGAGCCTTTCCATCACCTCGAGCTCGGAGTCCTCCAGGTCGGAGATCCGGCGGTCCAGCGACACGATCTCGTGCTGCAGGTTCTCCAGATCGCGCGGCGAGGAGATCTGGCCGGAGTCCATCCGCTGCCGGTTGCGCGCCTTGCGCTGTCGGACCTGGTCGACATCACTGTCGGCCTTCTTCTGCTCCCGCTGCAGATCGCTCACCTCGGTATCGGCGTTCACCAGGTCGCCGTCGACCACCGACTTCTCCGCGGCCAGCTCGGCCAGCGCCTGGTGCTCGGGCAGCGACTTGCGCTTGTGCGCGACCTGATCCAGCTGCAGGTCGAGATCCTGCAGCTCCAGCAACCGGCGTTGGACAGCGGGCTCGGCGTTCAGGATCGGCTCCTTCAAGAGTGCGTTCAGTTGTCAGCTATCGCACCGTCAGAGCCGCGAGGTCCAGGCGTCGGTGCAGAGCGTCGAGATGTGAGTGTCCACGGTACTGCCCCGCTCTGCCAACCCCGCAGTCAGGAGTCGTTCCGCGTCGCGCAACCACGGCCATTCGCTCGCCCAGTGCGCCACGTCCACCAGCACCGGCCCCTCGTCGTACGCGCGCGCCTCGGTCGCCGGGTGATGCCGGAGGTCAGCGGTGACATAGGCATCGACGCCGGCCGCGCGGACGCGATCGAACTCCGAATCCCCCGCTCCTCCGACCACCGCGACCGTCTCGATGGTCCGCTCCGGATCACCAGCCACCCGTACTCCGTGCTCGGTGCGCGGCAGGCTGTCCGAGACGCGCTGGGCGAACTCGGTCAACGTGAGCGGCTGCCGCAGTACTCCGATCCGGCCGCCACCTCGTTCGCTCGGCAGCGAGGCCATCTCGAAGACGTCGAACGCGGGCTCCTCGTAGGAGTGCGCTGCTTTGAGTGCTTCCACGACGGCGCGACGGCGATGACGCGGCAGGACCATTTCGACGCGGCTCTCGGTGGCGCTTTCGATCTCGCCGATCCGGCCGGCGGTGGGGTTCGACCCTGGGAGCGGGCGGAACGTGAGCTCGCCGGTCGAGCTCCAGGCAGCGCGTTCGTAGTCGGTTGTCTGCCCGGCACCGGCGGCAGACAGCGCGTCGATCATCTTCTGGGTGTCGTCGATCGGGACGTAGACCACGACCTTGTCCATCGGCGCGGCGGGCATCGCCTTCAGCGGCCGGGTGTTCGTCAGCCCGAGCACGGCGGCGAGCGCGTCGCTCACACCTGGGTTCGCGTTGTCGGCGTTGGTGTGACAGACGTGGAGTGCGGTGTTGCTCCGGATCAGGTCGTGAATGATCCGGCCCTTGGGCGTGGTCGCGGCAACGCTGTTCACCCCTCGCAGCAGCAGCGGATGATGCGTCACAACCAGATCGAACCCGCCCTCGATGGCCTCATCGACCACCACTCGCAGGGGGTCCACCGCGAACAACACTCGCCGGACCGGCTGATCGAGCACCCCGGTCACCAGGCCGACAGCATCCCAACTCTCGGCCCACGCCGGGTCGTACAACCCGTCCAGCACCTCAACCACATCACCCAGAGTCGCGTCCACACCCCCATCCTGCCGCACGCCCAGATGGCTGGTGGGTCAGCCGCGAAGCCGACCCACCTGGCGCGCGCGACGGGGCGTCCGCAGTACGGGCTAGATGAGCCAGGCGGTGGTGTCGGAGGGGAGCTTTTCGCCTTCCAGCGGGGAGCTGGACAGGACGACCGCCGCATCGGGGAGCTCGATGGGGGCGGCGCCGAAGTTGGTGATGGACTGCCAGCCACCCGGACGCTTGAAGTGGAGAGACCAGTCGACCCCGTCCACCCACTCCAGCGTCGCCCCCGTCTGCAGGCCACGCCGTACGGCCAAGGCCTTGCGGTAAAGGCTCAGCGTCGACTCCGCATCACCCTCCTGCGCCTGCACCGAGTACGACCCGAACCACTTCGGCTGGACCAGATGCGACCCACCGGTTCCGAATCCGAACGACAGGCCCTCAACGGTCCACGGCAGCGGCACGCGGCATCCGTCGCGACCCTTCTCCGCCCCCTTCGACCGGAAGTAGGCCGGATCCTGCAGATTCGCCGCCGGCAACTCGCCGACCTCTTGCAGCCCCAGTTCCTCACCCTGATAGAGATACGCCGACCCCGGCAACGCCAGCATCAGCAGTACTGCGGCCCGCGCGCGCCGCAAACCCTGGGCGACGTCGACGGTCGGCTCGGTCCCGTTGCTCAGCAACCACGCCTTGCCGTCCTGCCACGCCCCGTCCGGATCCTTCGGCAACCCGTATCGCGTCGCATGCCGGACGACGTCGTGGTTCGAGAAGACCCAGGTCGACGACGACCCGTTCAGCTCCGCCAGCGCGAGGTTCTCCTTGATCACCTGCCGGAACTTCCCGAAGTCCCAGTCCGCCTGCAGCAGGTCGAAGTTGAACGCCTGGCCCAGCCCGTCAGCGCTCGCATACCGAGCCCGCCGGGCCGCCGGCACGAACGCCTCCGCCACAGCCGACCGCGGCGGGTCGTACTCGTTCAGCACCTGGCGCCACTCGGTGTAGATCTCGTGCACCTGATCGCGATCCCAGAGCGGGTGCAGCCCGTTGGACTCCGACTGCCGCGGCAGGGTCGCCTTGGCCGGCAGTGGCTCGCTCAGGTCCTTCACCAGCGCGTGCGCGACATCCACCCGGAATCCGTCCACCCCACGGTCCGACCAGAACCGCAGTGTGGTCAGGAAGTCGTCCCGGACCTCCCTGTTGTCCCAGTTCAGATCGGGCTGCTCCGCCGCGAACAGGTGCAGGTACCACTGCCCGTCCTCGACCTGCGCCCAGGCGGAACCACCGAACACCGAGTCCCAGTCCGACGGCGGCTCCGAACCGTCCGGGCCTGACCCGTCGCGGAAGATGTACCGATCCCGGGCGGCAGATCCTCGCGGTGAGGCGAGCGCCTCGCGGAACCACTCGTGCAGGCTGGACGAGTGGTTCGGCACGATGTCCACGATCAGCTTGATCCCGGACGAGTGCAGCGCGCCGACCAGTTCGTCGAAGTCCTCGAGGGTGCCGAGCCGGGGATCCACATTCCGGTAGTCGTCGACGTCGTACCCGCCGTCCGCCAGCGCCGACGGATAGAACGGGCTCAACCAGACCGCGTCGATGTCCAGCGAGGTCAGGTAGGGAACCCGGCTGATGATGCCCTGCAGGTCCCCCACGCCGTCTCCGTTGGCGTCAGCGAAGCTCCGCGGGTAGATCTGGTAGACGACGGCCTGGCGCCACCAGTCGGGGTCCGTCAAGTCGATGCTGGTCAAGAGAGGCCTCACTCCGGGTCGGCGGGTGATGTTTCCACGGCGTTAGGGCGACATTGCCGTCAGATTTATATAGACTCTAAATTTAGATTCTGCAGTATTGTGCGCGGCGATCCGCAAGGAGGTCAAGGGCGAAGATGGCGAAGACGTCGGCGGCCACACCGCCACTGCTGCGTCGCGTCAACGCAGGCAAGCTACTGGGCGTCCTGTCGAGCGCGGGCGTGATGACAGGAACCGGCCTGATCGAGGCGACCGGCCTGACCCGCGCGACGGTGCACGCGGTCTGCAACGACCTGATCGGGATGGGCTGGGTGGTCGAGCTCGACCCCGGCCGCGACGACACCGCCGTCGGCCGTCCCTCCCGGCGGTTCGAGTTCAACAGCCACGCGGGGTACGTGCTGGGCATCGACGTCGGCGCCGGCAAGACGACTGTCCTGGTGGCGAACCTGCGGGGCGAGACCGTCGCCAAGGCGGGCCGTTCATTCACCGGCGTCGAGTCGCCGACCGACCGGACCGAGGTGGTGGACGAGGCCGTCGTCGAGGCGACCGAGGCCGCCGGGGTGACCGACAGCGAGGTGATCGCCGCCGGGGTCGGCGTCGCGGCGCCGGTCGATCGCGACGGCAACATCCTGGTCGACGACGAGTTCTGGCGCCGGTTCGACGCCGGGCTGGCGACCAGGTTGTCCCAAGCGCACGGCTGGCCCGTCCTGCTGGAGAACGACGCCAACCTGGCGGTCCTCGGCGAACACTGGCGCGGCGAGGGCCGTGAGGTCGGCGATCTCGTCGTCCTGCTGGCCGGCGAGCGGTTCGGTTCCGGTCTGATGGACTCCGGCCGCCTGCTGCACGGCAGCCGCGGCGGCGCTGGCGAGATGGTCTACCTGAAGCTGGTCGAAGGCGTCGGCGACACTGCCGGCATCGCCCGAACCGCCCGCGAACGCGGCGCCGCCGTACTGACGGACCCGACCACCGACACCGTACTGCGCGACCTGGCCGGCGCGGATCCCGTCACCGCCGAGATGGTGTTCGCCGCAGCGGCCAAAGGCGATGAAGTTGCCTCCGGCATCCTTGACGAAGTCGCCTGCCGAACAGCCAGAGTGGTCGCCACCCTCGGCATCCTCTTCAACCCCGAACTAGTGGTCATCGGCGGCGCCGTAGCCGAAGCCGCCAAGTCCCTACTCCCCGGCATCGAAGAACAACTAGCCACCTTCACCGCCACCCCACCCCGCGTAGCCGTCTCCCCCCTCGGCGACGCCATCGTCTCAGTAGGCGCCGTCCGCCACGCCCTCAACTACGTAGAACAACACGCCCTAGACCTAACCCTCACACCCCGCCCCACGTAGGAACGCGGTAGCGGCCCTCGCCAAATATCCGGGCCCCACTCGTTGCTGCCAGCAACTGTGGTCGCGCCTGCTGCATTGGCGATGTGGTTGCGCCGGTGCATTGGCGATGTGGTTGCGCGGTCTCCGCTGCGGGAGTGTGCTAGCCGAGGTACTGGGTGTCAAGGGCGCTTCGCGGCCCTGCGGGCTCG